>VSNR01000001.1 GCA_009774345.1 Lachnospiraceae bacterium
ATTCTGTACTAATATAACAAAAGATATTATTGTAATTGTGCTTTTTGCAACACTCGCAAATGTGGATGACTGGGTGGAAATGGAGTATTTTGCCCACTATCATGAGGAATATCTCAAAAAATATATTGAACTAAAAAATGGCATTCCCTCTCATGATACACTATGCCGTGTATTTGGTCTGCTGTCATCGGAAGTTTTACAGCAGCTCTATCAAAAATGGCAGGAACTGCTGAATAAAAATGAAGGGGAAACATTAAGAAAACTGATTTGTGTGGATGGAAAAACAATGCGTTCCAATAAAAGAAAAGGCGGAAAGCCAAAGCATATCATCACGGCATGGAGCAGGGAAGATGGATTCAGCCTCGGACAAAAAGTAGTGAATACAAAAAGTAATGAAATCACAGCCATCCCGGAATTGTTGGAGAAAATCCGTATTAAGGTCAGGTTGTGACAATTGATGCAATGGGGACACAGATTGCAATTGCAGAAAAAATCCGTTCAAAACGTGGTGAATATGTACTTGCCCTGAAAGAGAACCAGAAAAATCTGTATGAAGATATAAGATTGTTTTTGAATGAGGAATCTGAAAAAAGAAACTCCGCGAAAATGGGAAGTATAAAAAACAGTGGAAAAGGCACATGGACAGATCGAAATCGGGTGGCTGGCACAGAAAAAAGAGTGGAAAGGCCTCAAAAGCATCGGAGTGGAAGAAAAAACAATCCAAAAAGATGGAATAGAAAGAAAAGAGTATCAGTATTATATCAGTAGTCTAAAGGAAGATGTGGAATTGTTCAGCCGGGCAGTAAGGGGACATTGGAGTGTAGAAAGTATGCACTGGCATTTAGACGTGACATTTAAAGAAGATGCAAATACGACACTGGATAAACAGGCAGCCGAAAACCTGAATATCATACGAAAATGGTGTTTGAGCATTTTGAAAATGGTGGAGATATTCCGCCCAAATTTGTCCATGAAAAAGAAACGTTTTGTGATAAGTATGAATCCAGCAGAGTTTATAGAGCAGGTTCTGATTTTTTTAAAAGATAATTTTCAGAAATAGGGATGAGAAAAGATTCATGCGTATGTCGTGAGTTGGATAAGTTTGTCCATTGATAAATACTATAAAAAATGATAGAATACTATAAAATATCTTTAGGAAGGATTACTGAATTTTTCGGTACACAAGAAAAATGAAAATAAAATTCTCAAATAAAATATATAAAGACCGCTGTCTGCTGGTCATGATATCCATATTGATAACGGCGGCTACATTGATTATGGAGGAGTGTACACAGCAGTTTGTGGATGCTATGACGTTTGAAAGCATGGTTTTTGGCGGATTAATCGCCTTATACATTGTGTTAGCAGTTTTTCGTTATATAAAGCAGTATCTTATGACAAGGCTTGCGAAAAATGGAAGCTTTGAGGGACAGGCACAACTGGTACAACAGGTGTTAGACCAACCGTATCATTTTTTTGAAAGGAACGAATCGGGCAGTATTTTGTACAGCATGACAGAGGACATATATCAAGGCATGACATGGTATACATATGGAAGACTTCAGCTTGTATTAGAGGCAGCGAGCTTAGGATGTCTTTATGTCTTTATGTTTCGTATTGACCGCATCTTGTCATTTGCTGCGCTGGCGCTTGTCGGTCTGAGCCTTTTATGGGCAAACAGACTGAGCGGCAGGGTAGGAATGGCAAGAACGGCACAGCAGGAACAAAACAGTAAAATAAATCAATATATGTTAAACGTAGGGCGCTGTAGAAATACTATAAAACAGTTAGATAAATCAGAATATTTTACGCAAAAATATGATGCTTATATGAAAAGCAGCTATCTTCCTGTGGTAGATCAGGTGGTCAAAAGCAGTGCTTTATTTATCACGCAGCTTATTTTTTCACAGGAAATCATTCCGTTTATCATGCTGTTTGCTGGCGTGATTTTGACAATCTACGGCAGATCGACCATTGGAAGGGCGGTCATCATGATGGATTTGACAGTCAAGCTCTCTGGTTCGATCCAGTCAATCGCAGACTTATTTCCCCAGAGAAGCTTGTCCTTAGCAATTGGGAAACGAATCGACGCGATGTTAAAAGGAGACAGTCAAGATAATGCAGGCAAGCTGCCAGTTGGAAGATTTGAGCGCATGAATATCCAGATCGACGGATACCGTTATGTACAGGAGGGAAAAACGGTCTTAAAAGGCACTGATCTAGAGCTGGAAAAAGGTGATATCTGCATGATCAAGGGAACCAGCGGAGGCGGAAAATCAACGCTTGCAAAACTAATCGCAGGTCTTGCAAGACTGGAAGGAGCGGGCTGTATTCAATACAACGGTACAGATCTTGGCAGGCTGTCCATGACAGAATATCATAAACATGTATTGTATGTCGGTCAGGATACAGTGCTTTTTGAGGGAACTTTGCGTGACAATATCCTAATGGAAGGAAATGCAGGGGACGGGGAGCTGGAGGAAGCGATTGAAATCTGTGGGTTGCAGGATTTTGTGAGACGCTATGGTTTGGATTATGGGATTACACTGGCAGGGGAGAATGTCAGCGGCGGCGAACGGCAGCGGATTGGCATTGCGCGGATGTTCATCCGTAAGCCGGATATTCTGATTTTAGACGAGGTGACAAGTGCACTGGACGCGGATATCACAAATAAGGTTGTGGGCAATCTTGCTGCATATGCGAAAAAACATCAAATGACAGTGATTGCGATCAGCCATAAAAGAGATTTTGAAGCGTATAGCAGCAAGGTTTTAACGATCGGATAAAAGGGGAGCAGAAATGAAAAAACTCAAAAATATCTATATACAATTTCGCAGGATGCGCATCTTCTTTTTCACGGCATTTATGGCAAGTACGCTGTTTGGACTGGTATTGATTGACTTACTTCAGGAATTGATCGACACAGCGGTCAGTATGGACATGGGGCGTTTCAAGGGATTTGTCATTCAATTTTTACTGGTACTGGGGGGATATTTGGCGGCGATTATGGCAGACCAGTATTTTTTCCGCGCTCTTATTCATTACGGTGAGACTGCATTAAAGCGCCATACATTTGTTTCTTTTTTGAGAAATTTTCATTCAGGAAGCGGACAGGAGCTGGGGGAACGTGTATCTGCGATAAACAATGACATCTCTATCATATCGCTCTGGCTGTCAAAGGGCGTCATCAGCGTGGCAGGGCAGTCTGTCATCCTGTTGGCCTATTTAGTCATGATGGCAAGGTATCATCTTGTGATAACAGTACTCACTGTTATCATGATACTGGGGGTCTTTTGGCTGTCTCAGAAATTTGAGGAAAAAGAGGCATATTTTACAGGAAAGCAGCAAGAACTTTACGGAAAGATCAATGCCTGTCTATATAACTGGCTGCAAAATTTTTCAGTGATTTGTCAGTTTCATAACGGTGTTTATTTTCATGGACGGCTGAAAAGGCTGCATGAACGGGGAACAAAAGAGGTCGTTCATGAATTGAGCAGATTCTCGGCGCTGAATGACGCAATGCTGAATTTTATGACAAACACCCTGCCGCTGCTAACTTTTGCCTTGGGATTGTTATTTACGAAAGCAGGACAGATGACGACTGGAGAAACCATTGCAATCATGCTGATTGCGCAGAAATTAAACGAGCCAATCATCCTTCTGGCAGACTTGATTCTGGACAAAAAGAATGCTCGCAGGGTATATGAAAGAATCTCAGATCTCTATGAGGATTGTGCCTCAGACGAGGGGAACCGGGAAGCGGCAGCCTTTGAGGGAATACAGACCAGTATAAGTTCTTACCAATATCCGTGTGCAAAAGAGCGTATCCTGCAAGATGTGATACTCAATGTCGGCAAGGGAGATACTGTTTTGATAAAGGGGGAGAGCGGCTGCGGAAAAAGTACATTAATAAAGCTCATATGCCGTCTGGAAGATTTTCAGGGACTAAAAGGATGCATTGAATATAATCATTATCCAGTTGGAGAATACCACATTAAACAATACTATAACCATATATTGTACGTTGAGCAGAATATTGTTTTAGTGGAAGGGAGCCTTTTCGAGAATCTGTTATTTGGGGATCATTATACACAGTCAGAACTAGAGGAGGTTTTGTGGACTTGTGTATTGGATACATTCTGTGATGAGAGGGGAGCGGATTTCTATATCAAAGAAAATGGCGAGAACATCAGCGGCGGTGAACGGCAGCGGATTGGCATTGCGCGGATGCTGCTGCGCAAACCAGAAGTGCTCGTATTAGATGAAGCAACCAGTGCCTTAGATGAAGAGTCAAGGCGGATACTACTTGACAGACTGATGCGGTACAAACAAAAATATTGTATGACTATACTGGCTGTCAGCCATATGGGAGATTTTGATTTGTACTGTAATAAAACTTTTGAGATTGTATCTTTGTAGTTTCATCAACAAGAAATCCCTTTATTTCTATAAAAAGGGTACTTCATCTTGCAGCCTGCGGCGAATCCCGCCAGATGGCACCGATACGCTTATTTATTTTCGTTTATCATTCCTATCTAATACCTTGAAGCTATCGGTCAGTAGTGATAGAATATACATATTATATGAACAGGAAACGAATCCTTTTTGTTAGCGGAGGCGGTTTGTATGGAAGTAAACGGCGAGGCTTTTTGCATGCACAATCGGGGGAAAACATGTTTGATTGGAAAGGAAAAGATAGACAATGAATCTGTCCATATCGGTCACGCAGAGTGACCTATTGGAAATATTGTTAAATATTGCCCCGGTGCGTCCTGTCTTTATATGGGGAGCGCCGGGGATTGGCAAGTCTGCGCTGGTTGAGCAGTTTGCGGAGGAGGTAGGGCTGGACTGCGTGTCGCTGCTTGGCAGCCAGCTTGCGCCGGAGGACATTATCGGGATTCCGCAGATCAAGGGAGAGACTTCTGAATTTCTGCCGCCGAAGATGATTGCCAGAAAGGAGCCTTATGTATTGTTTCTCGATGAACTGAACGCATGTTCGCAGGAGGTTCAGAAGGCTTTCTACAGCCTGATTCATGAGAAGCGCATCGGTGAGTATCATCTGCCAAAGGGCAGTGTCGTGATCGGGGCAGGAAACCGGGCGCAGGATTCTGCGATTGTCAAGACCATGTCCTCGGCGCTTGTGAACCGAATGTTTCATGTACAGCTCAAAGCAGACCCGGCGCAGTGGCTTGCGTGGGCCTATCAGAACGGCATTCATCCGTGGATTACGGAGTATATCAGCCAGCGTCCCGATCATCTCTTTGCGCAGCCGCCAAAGACCGAGGAGCCGTACTCGACGCCCCGGTCATGGCACATGCTGAGCGATGCATTAAAAGAGTACGGCGCGGGCAGCAGGGAGATCTCGGAGGAGATGCTGCGCGTCATTACCTACGGCTGTGTGTCGGCGTCGCACGGCGGCATGTTTCTGGCGTTTACCAGACAGCTTGGCAACACGCACCTTTTGTCAGATATCATCAAGGGGGAGGCGCGGTGGCCGTCAAAGCCGGAGGAGAGAGATGTGCTCTATTTCTTGGCGCAGTCCTTTAGGGGGAGGCTGCTTCACGAACTGCCGCAGGACAAGCAGAAGCTCGGAAAGGACGGGCAGTTTCTGGCACACCGGGCAAAGGCGCTCATGAAGGATTTGTCCGCGATCAGCTACGAGATTGCGCAGATGGTGATCTCGGCGGACGAGGACAAGGTGTTGCCGGAGTGGTTTATGCTGGAGATCGTGCGGGATTTGCCGCGGCTGGCGGAGGGCAGACATGGCTAAGCAGAAGCAGAAAAAGACAAATAAGAATGAGGAGAGCTTGGAGGCGGGCAGGGTATTTCTCAGCCGCAGTGCGCTTTTTGGTATGCTTGACAGGAGGATTTATGTCAGTGACCGGAATATGCTTGGCAGGAACAGCTATGCCTGTGTGTACGCAAATGGCCAGATTTATCTGAACAAAGATGTGTATCTTGCCCCGAAGGAGTGGGCGTATGTGATTGCACACTGTATGCTGCATCTCGCATTTGGGCATTTTGATGCGGAGCGTATGCCCGGCTATGCGGCGGAGCAGCCAGATGGTTCTTTTATATGGAAGGTACAGTGCAACAGAGCGATCTGGAATACCGCCTGCGATATTTATATCACCAAATTTTTGTGGGATATCAAGTTTGGCACGCCGGTGCATGAGAATCCGATGAATCTTTTTCAGATGGCGTTAAACGACGAGCGAAAGATATACCAGTTTTTGATGGAACGCAGTTACCCGGAGGGGGACACACGCTTTAGCACCTTGGCGAGCGGGCAGTGTGATATGATCGGGCTGGACCAGCCGCTTGTTTATCCGCAGAAGCAGCAGAATCAATACATTGCTGATTTTGCCTATGCGCTCGCCTACTCGGTCTCTGAGGCGGTCAGCGAGGCGGGCGGACATCATCAAAAAAGTAAGCCCAATACGCCCGCGAGACGGGCGGCATCATGGTTTATCGACCATTATCCGCTGCTCGGCGGGCTTGCTGCACATTTTCAGCTTGTGGAGGATTATCAATACTGCATTAAAAATGAGATTTCAGTCGCGGCAATCAGTGTCTATGACGAGGAAATCTATCTCAATACTGCGGTGCGCTACACAGAGGAACAATGGCGGTTTGTGCTGGCGCACGAGTATCTTCATGCGGGGCTTGGGCATCATGAGCGGTGCCGCGGCAGAGACCCGTATCTGTGGAATATTGCCTGTGATTTTGTCATCAATGGCTGGCTGCGTGAGATGCAGATTGGTTCCATGCCGGAGGATGGACTGCTCTATGACGAGAAGTTATGCAATCTCTCGGCAGAATCTGTCTATGATGAGATTGTCGGAAACCTGCGCAAGTATTCAAAGATGGAAACGCTGCGCGGATATGGCAAGGGCGATATCATGGGCGGTTCCTTGAAAAAAGCAGGCGCAGCGGTGTCAATGGACGAGTTCTGCAAAAATGCGTTGCAGCAGGGACTAGAGTTTCATCAGGCACAGGGGCGTGGTCTGGTTCCAGCCGGCCTGATAGAAGAAATCCGTGCGCTTTCGATGCCGCCAATCCCGTGGGATGTCGAGCTTGCAAACTGGTTTGATATATATTTTGCGCCGCTAGAGCGGTACAGGAGTTATGCGAGGCCAAGCCGCAGGCAGGCATCTACGCCGGACATACCGCGCCCGCGGTATCAGACGTTTGATATTCTGACACAGAGCCGTACTTTCGGCGTGGTGATAGACACCTCCGGCTCGATGGAGGCGCAGATGATCGGGAAGGCGCTGGGCGCTGTGGCAAGCTATGCCGCGTCGCATGATGTCCCGTATGCGCGGGTGGTATTCTGCGACGCGCAGGCGTATGATGCCGGCTATGTCTCGCCGGAGGATATCGCTGGGCGCGTCGCCGTGAAGGGCAGGGGCGGCACGGCGATGCAGCCCGGTATCGACTTATTAGAGCGGGCAAAGGATTTTCCAAAGGACGGACCGATTCTGATCATCACGGACGGCATGATTGAGGAGCGTATTCAGATTCGGCATGAACATGCATGGCTGCTTCCGATGGGAGGGCGGCTGCCGTTTCGCACGAGAATGCCAGTGTTTTATTTTGAGTAGGAATTAACTTGACACGATTTTTTAATAATGCTAGTATTAAAAACATCAGGAAATAAATAGAAAAGGACGATAGAAAAATGCAGGGACGTACACATCATTGTAATCAGCTTCGGCTGGAAAATGTAGGAGAGGAAGTAACACTTGTCGGCTGGTATGACAATCTGCGCAAGGTCAGCAAAAATCTGGGCTTTTTGGTTTTGAGAGACTTTTATGGAAAGACGCAGATCGTGGTCGAGACAGAGGAGATCATGGAGCAGATAGACGCCGTCAACAATGAGTCCACACTCGAGATTGTCGGCACGGTGCGCGAGCGCAGCGCCAAAAATCCCAAGATGGAGACGGGCGATATCGAGATTGTGCCGTCAAAAGTCACCGTGTTAGGGAAGTGTCAGTATAATGAACTGCCCTTCCAGATTGACCACTCCAAGGAGGCGGACGAGAACACACGGTTAAAATACCGTTATTTGGATTTGCGCAATCCCGCAGTGAAGTCCAAGATCGTGCTCAGGAGTAAGATTGTCGCAGACCTTCGCGCGGCGATGATCGGTCACGACTTTATGGAAATCACCACGCCGATTCTGACATGCTCATCACCGGAGGGCGCGCGCGATTATCTTGTGCCGTCAAGGAATCATCCGGGAAAATTTTATGCGCTGCCGCAGGCGCCGCAGCAGTTCAAGCAGTTGCTGATGGCGTCGGGATTTGACCGCTATTTCCAGATTGCGCCCTGCTTCCGTGATGAGGATGCGCGCGCGGACCGCTCACCGGGTGAATTTTACCAGTTGGATATGGAGATGGCGTTTGCGAGCCAAGAGGATGTCTTTGCGATCTTGGAGGACGTGCTGCCGCCCATTTTTGCAAAATACGGCATTTATCATGAGGCGTCCAAGCCGCCCTTCAAGAGAATCCCTTATCTGGAGGCGATGGAGAAATACGGTTCGGACAAGCCGGACCTGCGCATAGACCTTCAGGTGCAGGACGCGACGGCAGTGCTTGCAGACTGCGGCTTTGAGCCGTTTGCCGGCAGGACGGTGAAGGCAGTTGTCGCAGATCATTTCACAGGGACAAGGAAACAGATCGACAAGATGTGCGCTGACATCGAGGTGGTGAGCGCGCAGAAAACCTATTGGTTCCGCTTGGATGAGAATGGGGAGCTGGTCGGCGGCATCTCGAAATTTGTACAGGAGAAGAAGGCAGCAGTCATCGAGGCGCTCGGATTAAAAAATGGCAGCTTTGTGGCGCTTGCCGCAGGAGACTTAAAAACTGCGCAGAAAACGTCCGGGGTCATCCGCAAAACGCTTGCCAACACTTTTGACGGCTATATGAGAAAGGACAGCTATGAGTTCTGCTGGATTGTCGATTTTCCGATGTATGAGATTGGCGAGGAGTCCGGCGAGCTGGAGTTCTGCCACAATCCGTTCTCAATGCCGCAGGGCGGTGCAGAAGCGCTTGCGACGAAGGAACCGCTGGACATTCTGGCGTATCAGTACGACCTTGTGTGCAACGGCGTCGAGCTGTCGTCGGGCGCGGTCCGCAATCACGACCCGGAGATCATGATCAAGGCGTTTGAGATTGTGGGACTTGGCGAGGAGGACGTGAAGGCGAAGTTCCCCGCGATGTACAATGCATTCTGCTATGGCGCGCCGCCACACGCAGGCATCGCGCCCGGTGTGGACCGCATGGTCATGCTGATCGCAGGGGAGGAGAGTATCCGCGAGATTATTCCATTCCCGATGAACAAGACCGCGCAGGATGTCATGATGGGCGCGCCCGCGGCGGTGGACGAGCGGCAGCTAAGCGACGTGCATATCAGGATTGTGGAGGAGAAGAAGGAATCGTAAAATTTACTTGCTTTTTCGACAAAATTATGTTTTAATAATAATTGTCAGGGCAAACCCCTGACATATGGGTGGATTCCCGAGTGGCCAAAGGGGACAGACTGTAAATCTGCTGCATCATGCTTCGGTGGTTCGAATCCACCTCCACCCAGTATTTTTGGAGGAATATCGGTTTTCGGTATTCCTTTTGTTTTATGCACACGGGCACCCAGAGGAAATTTGTCAGCAGAAGCTGACGGGTGCCCGGCGCGCGAGTAGAGGAAGATGCTCTTCCCTACTCGATTGTACACGGGCACCCAGAGGAAATTTGTCAGCAGAAGCTGACGGGTGCCCGGCGCGCGAGTAGAGGAAAGGAATAAGAATACAATGAGAAATAGAAAATTAAAACAGGTTCGATTTTTTATTTTATTTTTGTTGCTGTTTTTACTGGTGGCAGTATTTGTGGTCGTTTTGCGCCTGCGCGGCAGTGTGACGCTAAAGCCAGGCAAACTCAGCCAGTCCGCCAAGGAGGTGACTGCATATCGGCAGGATGATGCGGCGTGGGCGGATGATTTGCTGGGCACTTCAGCTTATACCATGAAGTCTTCTGGCTGTCTCGTCTCCTGTATCGCGTCCGCGGTCAGCATGGAGACGGGGACTGCTGTCACGCCGGGCAGCCTGAATGCCATTTTTTCAGAGAAGGGAGTCTATGACAGCGAGGGAAATATTCAGTGGGCGGCGCTTGATGCGCTCGAAGGATTTACAGCCGAGGTGTATCAGGAGGTATCACAATCAGATCTTGACGCCTGCCTTGCCGCGGGACAGTATCCGATTGTCCGTGTGCGGATGCATGGGCTTGGCAGCTTCCACTATGTGTTGGTGGTGGGCGTCAGGGATGGGGTGTATCTCTGCATGGATCCGCTGGAAAACAGCCTGACGAAGCTGTCGCATTATCTTGACAGGGTTTATGCGGTGCGAGTAGTAACAAACAAATGATTGCTACAGACGTTCGACTGATGCTTGACATATGTGTGCGGGCGTGATATAGTATTTACAGTCAAAGGAGATATAAAGAATGTTAAAAATCTTAGATGAGAAAGTATTGAAGACGGATGATGAGATTGAAGCGCAGTATAAAGACTGTAAATATCTTACAATTATAGACAGTTATGACAGAATAGGAGATAATGACGGATACTTGTATTGTGTCAGCATGTCCGATGATTCCTATCTGGAATTAATTCGAGAGCGGGACAGACTCGAAAATGAGGGGAAAATCTGTGTTCTTGGAGGGAGTTATAACAACGGAGGTGCAGTAGGTGTACAGTACGAGTATAAGGAATAACAGATATCAGGTGCAGTGTATTATAGTGCTGGACAAAATTCGCACTGTTAAATTTATCGTTGATACGGGTGCAAGATTTACCTGCTGTCATTAATTTAATTCTATGTTTTTTATATTTTTTTCAGAATGACGTTGTTCGTATTCCCAAAAAGGTTTATAATGGTATATAAGGCAGCCATACAGCAGTATTGTATGGTGCAGCAATGCAGCGGTGCATATAAAATGAAACTATAAAGCGCAGAGAATAATTGCGAAGAAGGAGGTTCCCATGATAAGAATCGGAATGTTAACAAGCGGCGGTGACTGCCAGGCGCTCAACGCGGCAATGCGCGGTGTGGCAAAAGGGCTGTTCAATGCAGGCAAAGAGGTAGAGCTCTTTGGTTTCCTTGACGGCTATAAGGGATTGATTTATGGAAAGTACAAGATGCTCTCCCCGTCAGATTTCTCAGGAATTTTGACCAAGGGCGGCACCATCCTTGGCAGCTCGCGTATGCCGTTCAAGAATATGCGTGACCCGGATGAAAATGGTCTGGACAAAGTGGAGGCAATGAAGCACAATTATTATAAGCTTTCACTGGACTGTCTGGTAATCTTAGGCGGAAATGGCACGCACAAGACCGCAAACCTTCTGCGGGAGGAGGGCTTGAACGTTGTGACCCTGCCAAAGACGATTGACAATGACCTCTGGGGAACTGATATGACTTTCGGCTTTCAGAGTGCGGTGGATATTGCGACACAGTGTATTGACCAGATTCATACCACAGCAGCTTCTCATGGACGTGTATTTATCGTGGAAGTCATGGGGCATAAGGTTGGCTATCTGACATTGAATGCCGGAATCGCGGGCGGCGCTGATATTATCCTGATTCCAGAGATTCCATATGATATTAACAAGATCATCAAGGCAATCCAGAAGCGTTCTGAGAGAGGCAGCAAATTCACGATTCTTGCGGTTGCAGAGGGCGCAGTTTCCAAGGAGGTTGCGGCGCTTTCCAAGAAAGAATTTAAGAAGTACATGGCAGAGTATAAGTATCCGAGCGTTTCCTATGAAATCGCAGAGAAGATCAAGGAAAAGAGCGGTATGGAGGTGCGTGTCACCGTTCCGGGACATACACAGCGAGGCGGAAGCCCCGATCCATATGACAGGGTATTTGCCAGCAGACTTGGCGCTGAGGCTTCCAAGCTGATCTTAAAGGGCGAGTATGGTTATATGGTCGGCTACCAGAACAGAGAGGTCGTGAAGGTGCCGCTTGAAGATGTGGCAGGCAAGCTCAAGATGGTAGACCCGGATTCAACGATCATCAAAGAAGCAAAGATGCTTGGCATCAGCTTTGGGGATTAAGAGCAGGAAAGAACTCCGTCAAGGGGTTCTTTTTTCAGCTTCTTTTTCATTTACAAAGTTTGCGGAGTATGGTAAATTATAGATAATTAATGCACACGACAACATAAGGAATTTAGCCGCTTTGCGGCATGTGGTCGGCGCGACTAAAAGCAAAGAAATATATGAAGAAAGGCGATGACAAACGATGCAGAAGAAAGGCAAATATTATATCACGACGGCGATTGCATACACTTCGGGTAAGCCGCATATCGGAAATAATTATGAAATTGTGCTGGCAGACAGCATAGCGCGGTACAAGAGAAAGGACGGCTATGAGGTATTTTTCCAGACAGGGACGGACGAGCATGGACAGAAGATTGAGTTAAAGGCGGCGGAGGCGGGGGTGACGCCCAAGGAATTTGTGGACAAGGTGGCAGGCACGATTCAGGGGCTTTGCGATCTGCTCAACATTGCCTATGACAAGTTTATCCGCACGACGGACACATATCATGAGAAGCAGGTGCAGAAAATTTTCAAGCGGCTGTATGAGCAGGGTGATATCTACAAGGGTGCCTATGAAGGATTGTACTGTACACCGTGCGAGTCTTTTTGGACAGAGTCCCAGTTAAAGGACGGCAAGTGCCCAGACTGTGGGCGTGAGGTCAAACCGGCGAAGGAGGAGGCATACTTTTTCAAGATGAGCAAGTATGCGGACAGGCTGATTGACCACATCAACCAGCACCCGGAATTTATCCAGCCGGTTTCCCGCAAAAATGAAATGATGAATAATTTCCTGCTGCCGGGACTACAGGACTTGTGCGTGTCGCGCACTTCATTTAAATGGGGGATTCCTGTAGACTTTGACGACCGTCATGTCGTCTATGTATGGCTTGACGCGCTCACAAATTATATCACAGGAATCGGCTATGATGCGGATGGCAGCAGCACGGAACAGTTTAAAAAACTATGGCCTGCGGACCTGCATCTGATTGGAAAGGACATTATCCGTTTTCATACGATTTACTGGCCGATTTTCCTGATGGCGCTTGGCGAGGAGCTGCCGCATCAGGTATTTGGGCATCCATGGCTATTGCAGAACAATGATAAGATGAGCAAGTCAAAGGGCAATATCATGTATGCGGATGATCTTGTGGCGCTGTTTGGCGTGGATGCCGTCCGTTATTTCGTGCTGCATGAGATGCCGTATGAAAATGACGGCTCAATCACATGGGATTTGATGGTGGAGCGGTTGAACTCCGATCTCGCAAATACGCTGGGAAATCTTGTGAACAGAACCATTTCTATGAGCAATAAGTACTTTGGCGGCGTTGTTGAGAATAAAGGGGTTGCGGACGCAATGGATGCGGATTTGAAAGCAGCTGCCACAGGCGTTTATGAAAAGGTTGAGGCGAAGATGGCAGAGCTTCGCGTGGCAGATGCGTTGACAGAGATTTTTAACCTGTTCAAACGCTGCAACAAATATATTGATGAGACAGAGCCGTGGGCACTGGCAAAGGACGAGGCAAAGAAGGACCGGCTTGCGACTGTCCTGTATAATCTGGTGGAGGGGATTTCGATTGGTGCCGGGTTGCTCGAACCGTTTATGCCGGAGACGACGCAGCGGATTATGAATCAGTTGAACAGTGCAGTTCGCGATTTTGACTCCACAAAGACGTTTGGCATGTATCCGTCAGGCACGAAGGTGACACAGACACCGGAAATTCTCTTTGCGCGGCTTGACCCCAAGGAGGTGGATGCCAAGGTGGCAGCGCTTGCAGAGCGTCAGATGGCAGAGGCAGGTATCCCACAGGAGCCAGAAAATGACACAGATGTCACAAATTGTATTGATATCGAACCGAAGGCGGAGATCTCTTATGAGGAGTTTGCCAAAATGCAGTTTCAGGTGGGTGAGATTCTGTCCTGCGAGGCAGTGCCAAAGTCCAAGAAGCTGCTGTGCAGCCAAGTCAAAATCGGTTCTCAGGTAAAGCAGATTGTGTCTGGCATCAAGGCTTTTTATAGTCCTGAGGAGATGGTTGGCAAGAAAGTGATGGTGCTTGTGAATCTGAAGCCGGCGAAGCTTGCCGGGGTGTTGTCGGAGGGCATGCTTTTGTGCGCGGAGGACGCAGACGGCAATCTTGCGCTGATGGCACCGGAGAAAGCAATGCCGTCAGGGGCGGAGATCATGTAAAGAGGTATGGGAACGAAGCCGCTAAAAGATGTAGCAAAAAGGATAACATGCACATAAATGAGGAGAATTATGCAAAATAATATAGAAGCAATCATCTTCGACTTGGATGGAACCATGTGGAATGCGCTGGATGGGATTCACAAGACATGGAATCAAGTCGTATCAAATCACCCGGAATACAGAACGGAGCCGATTTCGTATGAAGAGCTGGAGGGATGTCTTGGTCTTCCGATGACAGACATTGCCGCAAAACTTTTTCCGGGCACAGAGATGGCACAGCAGCAGGTATTGATGGATGAGTGCTGTGCGGTGGAGAATGCCTATTTGGCAGAGCATGGCGGTATTCTTTACCCTCGGTTGGAGGAAACACTGCTGGAATTAAAGAAAACCTATCGGCTCTTTGTGGTGAGCAACTGCCAGCAGGGGTATATCGAGAGCTTCATCAAGGCGCACAGGCTCGAACAGTGCTTTGATGATATTGAATGCTGGGGAAATAACCTGCTTCCCAAAGGGGAAAACAACAAGCTGATCATGGAACGAAACGGCGTGACAAAGGCAGTGTACGTGGGCGACACCGCGGGCGATGAGGAGTCCGCACGCGTGGCAGGGATTCCTTTTATCTATGCGGCGTATGGATTTGGCGAACCCAAGGCGCCGGATTATGTATTGGAGGAATTTGCGAAGCTGCCGGAGCTCATGCAGCAGATAGAACAGTCGCAGAGGTAGCGTGCAGTGGTCTGTGAAATTTGTAGAGGTGAAACGCATATAAGTTTTGAATATATTACAGAATAGATGGTAAGGAACTGTAGAAAAAGTGGAAATAGGGAGAGAAAAAATGAGTATACGAATAGGAATATTAGGGTATGGCAATCTGGGGCGCGGTGTGGAGTGCGCGGTGCAGCAGAATGACGATTTGGAGCTTGCGGCAGTTTTTACGCGCAGGGACCCGGAAAATGTCTCGATTTTGACAAGCACTGCAAAGGTGTGTAAGATCGCGGATGCAGAGGCATGGAAGGACAAGATTGACGTGATGATTCTCTGCGGCGGCAGCGCGACAGACCTTCCTTCACAGAGTCCGGCGTTTGTAAAGCATTTTCATATTATTGACAGTTTTGACACGCATGCGCGCATTCCAGAGCACTTTGAAAAAGTAGATGCCGCTGCAAAGGAGAGCGGTCACATCGGCATTATCTCTGTGGGGTGGGACCCGGGTCTGTTTTCTCTGAACCGTCTGTATGCCAATGCGATCCTGCCGGAGGGCAGGGACTATACTTTCTGGGGCAAGGGGGTCAGTCAGGGGCATTCGGATGCCATCCGACGGATTGAGGGTGTGAAGAACGCAAAGCAGTACACGATTCCGGTTGAATCTGCGCTGGAAGCAGCGCGCTCTGGCAGCAATCCTGAGCTGACGACGCGCCAGAAGCATACACGGGAGTGTTTTGTTGTCCTTGAGGAAGGTGCAGATGCAGCAAAGGTGGAGACGGCGATCAAGACAATGCCAAACTACTTTGCAGACTATGACACGACGGTGTATTTTATCAGCGAGGAGGAACTGCTCGCAAATCACAGCGGGATTCCACACGGCGGATTTGTGTTAAGAAGCGGCGTGACAGGCTGGGAGAAGGAGCATAAGCATTTGATGGAGTACCGTCTCAAGCTTGATTCCAACCCGGAATTTACGGCGAGTGTGCTCGCGGCATATGCGCGGGCAGCGTACCGGCTGTCACAGGAGGGGCAGAGCGGGTGTAAGACGGTGTTTGATATTGCGCCGGCGTATCTGAGTGCAAAGAGTGCGCAGGAGCTGAGGGCGTCGATGCTGTAAGTGTTTGACTGCATCAGTCATGAGCCCAGTGCTTGCCATATAGAGGAAGGAATGGAGGCGCGAGTATATGGCTTGGATATCAGAACTTGAAGAGTCGAAAGAGGAAGCACGCGAAGAGGGCAGAGAAGAGGGCAGAGAGCAGGTTGCAATTGGTATGCTGAAGGACAATATGCCAATCTCCAAATTGTATTGTATTCGAGTTTGTCAGAATCCCGCATATTGGAGCTGCAACAAAAGTTAAGAGACTGTTAGGAACTGTGAGAAATCATATGGCCTGCAAGGAAAATCCATCTGCGCAACGAGTTTGTTCGTTTTGCAAATGGATTTTTGCCTGTAACTGGAATGGAGTGAACAATAGCCAGCAAGGAATCCGTGCCGCAAAATGGAAATAGGATGCAGTTGCAAAAGTTGCTGTGATATGCTATAGTGTAGAGGGGTTAGATATAGCTAACTTATAACCTTTAAAAACTCGAATCATATACTATAATGAAGAAAAAGGGGGAATATAGCATGGATATCAGCGTAGCGGCAGGGGTAATGATACCTTTTATCGGCACGACGCTTGGCTCGGCTATGGTTTTTTTCATGAGAAACCAGATCAATAAGAAGATTGAAAAATTACTGATGGGATTTGCGGCGGGAGTGATGGTGGCAGCTTCTGTCTGGTCACTTCTGATTCCGGCAATTGACATGGCAGCAGAACAGGGAAAGGTTGCATGGATACCGGCAGCGGTGGGATTTATTTTAGGAATGGCATTTTTGCTCCTCTTGGACAGTGTGATACCACATCTGCATCTCGACACAGACAAACCAGAGGGTATTAAGACCAAGGTCAAGAAGACAACGATGATGGTGTTTGCAGTCACACTGCACAATATACCAGAAGGAATGGCAGTCGGTGTGACCTTTGCGGGAGCACTTCTTGGAGATACACAGATCACGATGACAGGCGCGTTTACACTGGCGCTGGGCATTGCAATACAGAATTTTCCAGAGGGGGCTATCATCTCGATGCCGCTCAAAAGCCAAGGGACTTCCAAGAAAAGAGCGTTTGTGTACGGCTTGTTATCGGGACTTGTGGAGCCTGTTGGCGCGGTGCTGACGATTGTCCTTGCGGGATTGATCGTGCCAATGCTCCCATATTTTCTGGCATTTGCGGCGGGTGCGATGATTTATGTCGTGGTGGAGGAGCTGATACCAGAGTCACAGTCAGGCGAGCATACCAATATTGGAACAATTGGTGTCGCAATTGGATTTGTCGTGATGATGATTCTGGATGTGGCGCTGGGATAATTCAGTTATTTTTATTTACAGAGGAGGAAGCCATGAAAAAATACAGATCATTTTTTACACTTCGGTTTGCCACAGGGATGCAGTACCGCATGGCATCTGTCACAGCTTTGACGACACAGCTTGTCTGGGGATTGATGGAGTGCCTTGCCTACAAGGCGGTCGCAGAGGCGATGGGCGGCAGGATGCCGATGGAGTACACTTCGATTGTGACGTATATCTGGCTGAAAGAGGCGCTGTTTGTCCTTTTTAACACATGGGCGGCGGACAATGATTTATTTGCGATGATCACCAATGGCGACGTCGCCTATGAGCTGTGCCGTCCGGTATCCATCTATGCGATGTGGTTCTCAAGAACGGCGGGCGCGAGGATGGCAGAAGCCTTGATGCGGAGCATTCCTGTATTGTTTTGTGCGTTTTTGATGCCGGGAGCCTGTCGGATGACGCTGCCGGTAAACGGTGTTTCTTTTCTGATGTTTCTGCTGGCCTTGTTTCTGGCGCTTGGAATCACGGTCAGTTTCTGTATGCTGGTCTATATGCTGAGCTTTTTTACGATCTCACCGCAGGGGTGGCGGATGGTATTGACAGGAGCTGTGGAGTTTTTGTCAGGAAATATCATTCCGCTGCCGTTTTTTCCTGAAAAATATGTGGCGTTGATAAAATGCACGCCGTTTGCCTACATGCAGAATGTGCCGTTTCGGATTTACAGCGGTGACCTTGGCGGCGGGGAAGTATACAGATGTATTGCAGGACAATTCTTCTGGCTCGCGGCATTGATTCTTTTGGGGAGATGCACATGGAAAGCGGCGGAAAAAAGAGTTGTGATTCAGGGGGGATGAGGCGATGAAGCTCAAAGAAAATGTCGTATTGTATCTGAGGTATGCCGCAGTCTGTACGCAGGGGATCATGCAGTATAAACTGTCCTTTGTGCTGATGGTTTTTGCGCGGTTTATGATTTCATTCTGCGAACTGATCGCAATCAAGTTCTTATTTTCGGGTCTTACACAGATCAGAGGCTACACTTATGGAGAGGTTTTGCTGTGTTTTTCGATCGTTCAAATGTCCTTTACCTTTGCGGAGCTGTTTGGCAACGGGTTCAAGGTGTTTTCTGGAATGGTGCGCAGGGGAGCGTTTGACCAGATGCTGCTGCGGCCGCGCAGCTTGATTCTTCAAGTCATAGGCAGCAGATTTGAGGTCGGAAGAACAGGCCCTTTATTGACGGCGCTGGTCACGCTGGTTCTGGGAATCAGGCATAGCCAAATGAAATGGAATCTGCTGGCAGTCTGGACAATCATTGCCATGATTACAGGGGGCACGCTGCTGTTTATCGGACTGTTTATGCTGGAGGCAAGTTTATGTTTTTTTACGATTGAGGACACGTCGATTATGAATGCACTTACCTATGGCGCAAAGGAGCACGGCAAGTATCCAATGGATGTCTACGGAAAGGGTGTTGTGCGCTTTGGCACTTATGTGATTCCGTATACATTGGTTCAATATTATCCGTTGCAGGTTTTGCTGGGAAAATCACAGCATTGGTATTTGGCATTCTGTCCGCTTGGCATTGTTGTTTTTGTCATTCTTTGCTATGGTGTATGGCGGTTTGGGGTAAAACAGTATCAGTCATGTGGTTCCTGAGCTGGCATGGAAAGGGAAAATGCTTGTGCAATGCAGTCATTTGCATTATAATTTGAAGAGACAGAACAGGGGAGGTGCAGGATATGGAGCGGTGTGCATGGTGTATGTGCAATGAGAAGATGATACGTTACCATGATGAGGAGTGGGGTGTTCCTCTGCATGATGACAGGAAGCAGTTTGCGTTTCTGATGATGGAAGTCATGCAGTGCGGTCTGAACTGGAATATGATGATTCAGAAACGGGAAATCTTTGACGTGTGCTTTGACGGATTTGACTATCAGAAGGTGGCAGCGTACACAGAGACAGATATTCAACGGATTCTTGCCACAGATGGCATGATTCGGTCGCGCAGAAAAATTGAGGCGGTAATCCATAATGCACAGTGCTTTGTGAAGGTGCAGGAGGAATTTGGCTCGTTCAGCGCATATCTGTGGCAGTTTTCCGAGGGAAAGACGATTCTGTACATGGGGCACCAGAAAGGCAGCCTTCCAGCGAGGAACGGTTTGTCTGATCTCGTCAGCAAGGATTTGAAAAAGCGGGGGTTTCAGTATCTTGGCTCGGTCACGGTCTATTCGCATCTACAGGCGTGCGGGATAATCAATGACCATGTGGAGACCTGTTTTCGCTATAAAGAAGTGATGGAAGGCGCAGATACTGTTAGAAAGAGACGAGATCAGGAAGGGTAGGAAGTGAGTTCTAAATATAGAAGGGAGATACAGATATGAAGAGAGATATGAAGAGACAGTATATGCTTGCGGTGTTAAGCGGCTGCATGGTCTTACTGGCGGGATGTGGCAGCACTGCCGCGCTGAACAGCGCAGCGCAGGAGACAATAATACAGAATGTAGAGGCGCAGCATACAGAAATGCAGAATATAGAGACGGAAAATACAGAAACACAGCATACAGACACACAAGAGGTGGAAACAGCGCAGCAGGAAGAACTGAAAAATACAGTGCCCCAAAATCGCAGTTCTGCGGAATCAGCGCCAAAGACCTCGGTGGACACTTCGAAGGCGCTGTATGAGTATTATCTGACGAAGGAGGAGCTGCTTGCAGATATCGAACAGGGGATTATATTTCGCGTGGATACAGCATTTCAAAAGCCAATGTGCCCGATTGTGACAGGGGGGAACTGGTCCTTTTATGCACATGAGGACAATGTGGTGAATCTGGAAGTTTCTTATTCAAATCTGGTTGCGAAAAATGGCAAGACATTTTCCCCTTTTGGGGAGCAGGTCATGGTGGATGTGATATCGCCGGATGGGGACTGTGCTTATCATTTTGAGAAACTGGGTGATGAGATCATGCAGGATGCTTCGATACAGGAACAGATTGCAGTTACGCCGGGAGAATGGAAGCTCAAGATCAGTTTTGTCTATGTCTGTGATGAAGCGCCGTCGTATTTTAAGGTCTGCGCTGCCTATGAGTCGCCGTCTGAGGAGGATATTCGCTGGTTGCAGGAGGCGCGCCTGAAAGAACATGATGCGGGAATCCAGCCAGCGTCGCAAGACAATGCCGCGGATTTTGCGCTGACGGATGACGGAAAACAATTTCTCGAAAACATTTGCAAGACGGTCAATGATTTTGACAGCGGCGATGAGAAGGATGCGGCTTTTTGGCGGGATTTTCTGTTTCTGGCATATACAGGTTTGTGGGAGGACGAGGCGGAAATTGTCAAAGTGCCCCGTGAAGATTTGGGATTTGAGGAGCCGGTGGTGAAAGTGTCTCTCGAGGAGGCGCAGTCGTATGCGAGACTGGTTTTTGGGGAGGAGCTTCCTGATTTGAAGCCTGCTTTCGAGGAGATGAAGGAGGGGCAGACATCGTTCTTTTTTGAAGATGGCTGTTATTATATCGGCACATCGGATTTTCCAGCTTTTCAGTTTCACTATGCGGACTGTTCGGTCTATGAGGAGGAAGGCGGTTCCTATATCACTGTGGAGTACAGCATGGACTTTGAGGGAGAACAGAATGTCGGAATCGTGCGGCTGACGCTTCAACCAGCGGACAACGAAAACGGATTTGTGCTCATTGCAAAGGAGCGGGAATTTTTCGAGGAATTTTAAGCACAGAGAATGGATGGAGAAATGAAACGAATATTTTTTGTGGAGGACGATTTGAGTCTGATAAACGGACTGACATTTGCGGTCAGAAAGCAGGGGTATACAGTAGATGTCGCGCGCACCTGCCTTGAGGCGCAGACGTTGTGGCACAGTGGGCAGTATGATTTGGTGATTCTGGATGTGTCGCTGCCGGATGGTTCCGGGCTGGATTTGTGCAGACAGATTCGCGAGACTTCCAAGGTGCCAGTCATGTTTCTGACTGCCGCCGACGAGGAGACTGATATTATCATGGGGCTTGACATTGGTGCGGATGACTATATCACAAAGCCTTTTAAGCTGGCGGTATTTCTGGCGCGAGTGAATGCGTTGCTGCGTCGGGGTGACAATTTCAGCCAGCCAGATGCGGAGCGGACTTCAAACGGAATTACACTGCTGTTGACAAAGGGAGAGGGCTATAAGAACGGAAAGCCGCTCGAGCTGACTTCGAGTGAGTACCGTCTGCTGTGCCTGTTTATGGAGCATCCAGATTGCGTGCTTTCCCAAGAGCAGATCTTGGGCAGCCTGTGGGACTGCGACGAAAAGTATATTGACAACAAGACCCTGAGTGTTTATATCCGCAGGCTGCGCATGAAGATAGAGGACGACCCCGGCGCGCCCAAGAAGATCGTGACGGTCCGCGGTATGGGGTATAAGTGGAGTACGAGAGCGGAGTGAGGTATTTCATCCATGAGAAAAATATTGACGAATCCAAATATAAAGTCCCTGTTTCTGCAACTCTTGGCAGTTATCTTGTCCTTTGAACTCGGCGCGGTCGCGCTGTTGGTCCTGAAGCCCGAGTTTGCTGCATTATTGCTGTGTCTGCCCGTTTTGATGGGCGTGGTGATGCTCTTTTGCTGCTGCCAGTTTTTCAGAAAACAGGAACAGATGATTGAGGATGCCGCCGCGAAGGTCAGGGAATATATTTCCGGCAACCGCGAAGCACGCATCGAATGCAACGAAGAAGGGGAATGGTACAGGCTGTTTCATGAGGTGAACACGCTCGCCGCCATACTGAATGCGAAGGCGGAGAATGAGGGGCAGGCGAATGCCTCGCTGAAAAATACGATCTCTGATATTTCGCACCAGTTAAAGACACCGCTCGCCGCGCTCAATATCTACAACGGCATTATTCAGGCGGAAGCGGAGACGGGTGCGCTTGCAGAAATTCAGGAATTTTCTGCGCTGTCCGAGCAGGAGCTTGACCGGATAGAAACGCTGGTGCAGAATTTATTGAATATCGCAAAGTTTGATGCGGGAACCATCGCGATAGAGAAAAAGATGGAAAATCTCTCGGAAATGATGGCGGATGTGAAAAAGCGGTTCTTGTTCCGCGCCGGGCAGGAGGGGAAGGAGATTGTCCTTGCGGGCAGCAGCTCCCTCTCTTTTTTGTGTGACCGGAACTGGATGGTGGAGGCACTCGGCAATCTCGTGAAAAATGCACTCGACCACACAGACAGTGGGGATTTTGTGCGGATTGCGTGGGGACAGTCGGCATCGGTAGTGCAGATTACAGTTCAGGACAACGGGAGCGGGATTTGTCCAGAGGATTTGCACCATATTTTTAAGCGCTTTTACCGCAGCAGGTACTCGAAGGACACGCAGGGCGTCGGATTGGGGCTGCCGCTGGCAAAGTCTGTGGTGGAGGCGCATAACGGTACGATCGAAGTGGATAGCTGGCTTGGCAAAGGGACGATGTTCGCCCTTCATTTTTTAATTCCTACAAAATTGTAACTGTAATGAAGCCTGATTGTAGGATTCGGATGTTATGCTGATACTGTGCAGGGGAGAACGGACTGCACAGTATAGAATAAGCGGTAACAGTACAGCCTTTGGCTTGCTGTTACAATAAGAGAGGTGTTTACAGATGAATTTATTGGAAATTCAGAAATTATGCAAGACCTACGGCAGCGGTGAGGCGGCGGTGCAGGCGTTAAAAAATGTCAGTTTTTCGGTGCGGAAAGGAGAGTATGTGGCGATTGTGGGCGAGTCAGGCTCTGGCAAGAGCACGCTCTTAAACATGATTGGAGCGCTCGACACGCCCACATCGGGCAAGGTGCTGATTGACGGCAGGGACACGTTTGCCATGAAAGAGAAAAAGCTTACGATTTTTCGGCGGCGCAATATCGGGTTTATTTTTCAGGCGTTTAACCTGATTCCTGAATTGACGGTGGAGCAGAATATGATTTTTCCGCTGCTGCTGGACTATCAGAAACCAGACCAACATTATCTGGAGGAGCTTCTGGCGGTTCTGAATCTCAGGGAGCGGCGCAGCCACCTGCCAAGCCAGCTGTCAGGCGGGCAGCAGCAGCGGGTGGCAATCGGGCGGGCGCTGATTACGCGGCCCTCGCTCATTCTCGCCGACGAGCCGACGGGAAATCTTGACTCGCAAAACAGCAGAGAGGTCATCGCATTGCTGAAAGGAACGTCGAAAAAATACGAGCAGACGATTATCATGATTACGCATAATCGCAGCATTGCGCAGACTGCCGACAGGGTCTTGCAGGTGTCCGACGGCGTCCTGAGCGATTTGGGGAGGTGTTCGGAATGAAAAATACGGTCATGAAAAGTTATCTTGATCTGATTCCGATTGCTGCGAAAACGCGCAGGAAGCAGAACCGGTTGACATTGGTCTGCATTGTGCTGGCGGTGTTTCTGGTGACATCTGTCTTTTCGATGGCGGAGATCATGGCAAAGGGTGAGGATGAGGCAATGATCAAAAAGCATGGCAGCCACCACATTGCGGTCAGCGGTTTGTCTGCGGAGGAGGCAGCGAAGATTGCCGCCAGCAGGGAGGTGTCCGTCTCGGCATGGTATCAGGCATTTGGGGAGGATATTTACGAGGGATATCAGATTGACGGCAGACGGGTAATTTTGTATGGAACGGAACAGGCGTATGTGGACGATATCCGAAAGTATGAGATAGAGGGCGCGTTCCCGCAGAATGAAAACGAAGTCATGCTGAACACGCTGGCTAAGGAACAGCTTGGCGTTCAGACCGGAGACCAGATTGCGGTTCAAACGCCGTCAGGGGGATTTACGTTCACGGTGACAGGATTTTGTCTGGATGAAATGGCGCAATATAACAATAAGTTTGATGGTGTCTGTGTCTATCTTCGCCCGGAAGCGTTCGATAACATACTGAAAGCAAATGGAGAGATGAGTGCGCCCTTTTATGTTATCCGCTTCGCGCAGGGAACAAAATTGAAAAAAGCGATTGCGGATATGAAGGAAACATATGGTTTGGCGGACGGGGCTGTAGAGGAGAATCTGGCGGCTGTTGCGCTTGCGGGTGCGAGCAGCAGCCAGCAGATCAATGGTCTTTATCCGCTTGCTGCGGCGGTGTTTGTCATGGTATTCATCGCCGGTGTGCTGATGATTTCAAGCTGTATCAACAGCAGTGTCTCACAGCGGACCAAGTTTTTTGGCATGATGCGCTGCATTGGCGCCAGCAGGAAACAGGTGATGCAGTTTGTCTGTCTCGAAGCTCTGAACTGGTGTAAAACCGCAATTCCTGTGGGCTTGGCGCTCAGCCTTGCAGTGACTTGGATTTTGTGTGTGATATTCAAAAATATGATCGGTGGTGAGTTCAGTGAATTTACATTTCGATTCAGTGCGGTCGGCATTGTGAGCGGGATTTTGGTCGGCGTGACTGCGGTATTGCTGGCAGCGCACGCTCCGGCGCGGCGCGCGGCAAATGTCTCGCCGGTGGCAGCGGTGACAGGCAGCGCAGAGACGGTAAAAACCGTGTCTCATGCGGCAGATATCTGTCTGCTTAAAGTGGAGAGCACGCTTGGCGTGTCTCATGCGGTCTCCTCAAAGAAAAATATGACACTTATGTCATTATCCTTTGCCTTTACGGTGGTTTTGTTTCTGGCTTTTTATGCGCTGCTTGACTTTGCAGACAGGCTCCTTCCAATGGATGGAGAATTAAATCCTGACATTTCAGTCGCTCCGTTGGAGAATGTCAATGCGATTCCAAAGAGCATGAAGGATGAAATGAGCCAGCTCCCCGGCGTGGAAGCGGTTTTTGGGTGCGCGATGGCGTTTGATCTGCCTGTGCTGATTAACGGAAATGCGGGCAGTGCCGATTTGATTTCCTATGATGCGTATATGTTTGAGTGGACCAAGAAAGCAGTCGCCAGCGGCAGCATGAAAACCATCGACGGGAATACGAACGATATTCTCACAGTCTTTAATAGGGACAGCCGTCTGGATGTCGGCGATCAGGTCACGATCGGGGACACAGAACTTCATATTGTGTGCGTCGTTTCATCGGGAATAGGCACGGAGAGCCGTCCGGCGCTGGTGTGCACGGAGGAAACCTTTGAGCGCATCACGGGCGAGAAAAATTACATGAATCTGAATGTGCAGCTTACAAAAGATGCATCAGATGAAACGGTGGACGCGCTTCGCGCGATCGCAGGCGATCTTGTGTTTATAGACCGGCGCGAGGAGAACAAAGAGAACGCTTCCTCGTTTGGGGTGTTTCAGACTGCGGCGTATGGTTTTCTGGCAATTATCGCCTTGATCACCGTGTTTAATATTATGAACAGCATTTCCATGAGCGTGTCGGCGCGGATTCGCCAGTACGGCGCGATGCGTGCTGTCGGTATGAGCGTGTGCCAGATGACAAAGATGATTGCGGCGGAGGCGGTATCCTACGCAGTATGCGGTCTGGCAATCGGCAGCGTGGGCGGGCTGTTTGTCCACCGGGCGCTCATGAATAAGCTTGTCTATGAACATTTTGGCGGTACATGGGAAATCCCTTTCGCGCCGCTGGCGGCTGCCGCCATTATTTTTGCACTGTCCTGCGCCGCAGCAGTGTATGCGCCCGCAAAGCGGATTCGGGAGATGGAGATTACGGAGACGATAAATGAGCTGTGAATGAAAGCGTTGATTAACAAACTGTCGCTTTACGATTTTTCAATCGCTAAAGTGACAGTTTTGTTTAATGGAAAAAGCACCCTCTTCCTGTTTTATTAAGTCTGGATTGGCGTATTCGTGAGCGATTCCAAGCATGGATTGTATCGTTTCAGTTTTTTCAGGGACAGATTCAGATGGTGACTCATAGGTATCTGAATCAATAAAACGAACAAATGCATAGACGGTTTCGATTTTATCGTTTGGCATGGTTTCTAATATGCTGATGGTTTTTTCTAAAATAGACATTGATGCGCCTCCTTATTGTTACAGCATAACATGACCAAAAGTAAAAATCAAATAGAATATTAATGGCATTGTGTGTGCGTTTGTGGTAGAATAAAGGCGCTGAGTCATTCAGTAAATCAGAATTGTTATGGGGAGGCATGGGCTTGTATAATCGCTATGAAGATCAATCAAAGTTCATAATGGATATGGAGCAGCTGTGCATTGCAGAAGATGGGTATGTATATATTTCAAAAGAGGAAGATTACGGGATTGCAATTGATATGGAAAGCTGCTATGGTACACTTGATGAAGTAAAGTCTTTTATTATTTTTTTGCAAAGCATATTTGTGAACTGGACAATCTCGTTCAACGCTTCAACCAGAAAAAATGACCCTTCCCCACAAGAAAAAGCGTTTCCTTTTGAACTGGAAATTATTTACATAGAAGAGCCAGATTGTATTGTTTTTGATTATTGGTGCACCGTAAAAAACACACAGCTCGATGTAACTTTTGAATACAAAGAGAATCACTTTTTCTTGCGGAAGTATGGCGCTTTTGATTGTATTCCCGATAATTGGGAAGAAACAGAATAAATTTCAATTCCTAAAAAATCATCAAATCACAATCGGATTTTATGGAACGAAACAGGAGGATCAAGGAATGCAGTATCAATTTCCTAGAGTGAACAAGATAAGTAGAGATGAATTCCTGAAAATAAGGGAACAGGATTTACTTTTCATCACCAATCCCGGAAGAATGGGGGATGAAGATGGTTCAACATTCATTATAAATACGACAGATGGGTATAAAGTATATCGAATTGATGGCTGGTGTTTTGGAGATAGAACGGGACCCAATTTTATTTCCTATTCAGAGATGGCAGATCAATTTCCTGATTGGAGTTCATCTATTGGAACAGTAGAAGAAAACGAAGATTCTTTATATCGATATGTGTATATGGGATTTGGCAATGGTTTGAGTATAAAAAAGGACTTATATGAACCATTTATGAAGCATTTGGCGTTCGCAGTTGACAGGTATGCAGAAAATAGAAATATTGATCGTTCTGAGAAAGAAAAGAACAAGTATGCAATTATTTTTAATGTGTGGGATGAAGCAGTTGTAAATATGGCTGCGGATATCAATGTGGATTTATTGTAAGAGGAGGAACTGCAAATGAGGTGGATACTGTGAGTGGGGAGGAGGGCAATGGGCTATGTTATACCTGCTGATACTGACCGATCAGGAATTAAGTTATGAGAATTATTCAGAGGATTTTTGTATCGGTCTATTTCCGACGCAGGCACAGGCAGAAGAGGTTGCGCGGTATTATCTTGAAAATGTGCAGGGTTTTTGTGAATATGATTGTGCTTATCATATTGTGGAGAAAGATATAGTCGAAAGTACCGAATCTACTGTGCCGGAAGTTGTCTGGTTTGTGCAGGGGTGGAATATGAATGAGGCGCTAGACGAGATTGACATAGTAGAAAGCCCCTGTTTTTTGACAGAGGAACGCGCACAAGAAGAGCTTTGTCTGATGCAGCGCACATATGTCAGAACGGAGTGGGCTGTAAGCCGGTATCGAGTGGGAGATTTACACTGGGTGGACGGTTTTGTCAGGGTTTGAAGAACTCCTCCATCAAAAATACTGAGCAGGGATAGATGCTCCCTACTCAGTATTTTCATTTTCTTCGTCATAATATGCCTTGATGCGTATGGCTTGATTGTGGTCGCCGAAATCTTCGCCAAAGAGCGTGAGTCCGCCGCAGTTTGCAGTGTCCTTTGGCACTTCGAATTTAAAGGTGATATAGCTGTTGTAGTCAATGTCCAGATCTTGTATTGTCACATCAGAGAGTTTCTTGGTGCCATCCATAAAACACCCCTCGCTGTTAACAATCAAAGTTTTAAGCAGACCATACTGATTCAAGGACTCAGGCCACCACGCAGGAGAGACATAGCCGCTGCGCCCGCCGTAATCGCCGGGACTGATCCACATGCCAAGCGCAGTGCCGTTGATAGAAAAGTAGATATCCGAAGGGTAATCTTCATTGGTATTGGGGCATTCTGAAGAGATCTCAAAGGAAATCTGAAGTTCTGTCAGGATCTGGCCTGCCTGGAGGTGGTTTGGCAGGTTGTACTCAACATAGCCGCTGGTAAACCAGAGGATTCCTGCCTGAAATCGATCCGGGAAAGAAAAAACTCTGGGGTCGTCAAAAGAACCAATGATCTCCTTGCTTGTGGCGAGACCGCAGGTTGGGGTGCCGTGGCAGGTGGTGTAGTATCCGACACGGATGTCATCAATATAACAGTGCCGCGCCTCCTTGACCGGCGCCAGATCAATCATGAGTCGGTCGTAGCGCGGTCGGACAATCTTCATGGTCCCACGCTTGCCAGAAGTGATCTTGATGCGTACAAGTCCGGCTTCCTCGAGTTTTCCTACATGCATGGACACTGCACCGTTAGTCAGTCCGAGGGCTTCTGCCAGATCGTTCATGCTGAGGGAATCGTCTTCGTAGATCATTTCCATTATTTTTACACGCATCGGCGTGCTCAATGCTTTAAATACATTCTCGGCTTCTCCGACGGAACGAAAATACAGCATACTATACGACCTCCTTCTTAATGTACTCTTTTGGTAATGGATATCAGTGTATTTATATTTAGTATAGTGAATGCTAAAACAAAAGTCAAGGTTAAAATTTTCTGAGATAAACAAGATTGAAAATGGATTAGTCCATGTTTAAAGGGGATTTAAAGGGAATTTTACCGTTAACGTAAAGTATGATAAAAGTTATATATTTCAATAAAATATTTAATGATTTCTAAAACTATATTTTATAACAATAAGACTACTTACATTCACTTCGTGCCAGTAACGAGTAAAAATCCATGCAAAATCACCTTCGGTGATGGATATTTACTTTTTGTAGTGAAGCGGCTATAATGAGAGTAGAAAACAATACGCTGCGGTAAGCGTAAGGAACTGCACAGGTTATGTATGAACAGTTCTAATCAGTAGTAAAGGAGTGCATGGGAACAAATGGAAGAAATTAGCAGCTTATCTAAAATTGAGGAAAACGTCGCGAAGGTGATGGTCGGTAAGACAGAGGTGACAAAACTGCTCCTGGCATCGCTTGTGGCGGGGGGACACGTCTTGCTGGAGGATGTGCCAGGTACCGGAAAAACGGTGCTTGCGCGGACGCTGGCTAAGTCCATGGGCTGTTCCTTTAACCGCGTGCAGTTTACGCCGGATTTGCTGCCGAGTGATGTGACAGGTTTATCTTTTTTTAATCAGGAGAAAGGTGCGTTTACTTTCAAGGAGGGGCCTGTATTTACGAATATTTTACTGGCGGATGAGATCAACCGCGCGACGCCCCGGACACAGTCAAGTCTGTTGGAATGCATGGCGGAGGGGCAGGTGACGGTGGATGGGGAGACGAGGGTGCTTGCACCGCCGTTTTTTGTCATAGCGACACAGAATCCGGTGGAGACGATTGGATGTTTTCCGCTGCCAGAGGCACAGCTTGACCGTTTTATGATGAAGATTCCAATGGGAGCGTTGAGTGTATCGGAGGAACGCCAGATGCTCGATCGTTTTATCAATGCAGAACCACTTGCCAGGATAGAGGCTGTGTGTACAGCAGAGGAGATCATAAAATTGCAGACTCTGTGCCGAGAAGTCTATGTGCATGAAGATCTGCGCGGTTATCTTGTGGCGCTGGTGCAGGCGACTAGAAAAAATAGAACAGGAGTCAGCCCGCGCGGTACACTTGCATTGCTGCGTGCGTCACAGGGGTATGCGCTGGTGCAGGGGCGCACGTATGTGGTGCCCGAGGATATCAAGGAGATTGCACATTATGTACTGTGTCATAGGTTCATCGGTGAGTTTGACGACACGCAGAAAGCATCTGTGGTCACAGGAATTTTGAACCGTATTGAATTGCCGACAGAGGATTGGAAATCAAAGAGATGATCATTGTTTTATTGTTAGGAATGCTGTTTGTCAGTGTTTTATGGGAAGGGTATTTCAGATACTGGTGGTCTAAGGAGATCGCAGTGAGGCTTTGGTTTGAGACAGATGCTGTCTATGCAGGGCAGGAGACAAAGCTTTACGAAGTGATCGAGAACACAAAGGCAATGCCGGTCCCGGTTCTTGAAGTAGGCTTTCACATGAGGAAAGAACTTGTTTTTGTGGATGTTGACAATACGAATGTCAGTGATTTCTGCTACAAAAGAGATGTGTTTTCAGTGCTTGGCAGGCAGAAGATTACCCGCATGCTGCCGGTCAGATGCACGAAACGGGGAAAATATGTGGTGAGTGAGGCAGATCTCATGACGCATACGCTCTTATATCGGAAGCGCTACAGCAAAGGAATTGCGACGGAAGCAGTCCTCTATGTGTACCCTAAAATGACAGATGTGTCAGAAATTATGACGGTCTGCGAGTCTTTGCTGGGGACGCTTGAGTGCGCAAAGCGGCTTTACGAGGATCCGTTTGCCTTCCGCTCGATTCGAGACTATACAATGGAGGATCCAATGAGGAGCATCAACTGGAAGGCGAGCGCCCGGACAGGTTCTTTGATGGTAAATACCTTTGATTCTGTTCGATCGCAGAAAGCGATGATTTTTCTGGATGTCGAGGACAGAGGAATACTGCGGTATGAGGATTTGGTTGAGGAGAGCATCGCGCTTGCGGCAACGCTGATGCGCAGACTGCTGCGGCAGGGCACAGACGTAGGATTTGTATATAATGGAAACGACAGGCAGATTTTTTTGCCAGAACATAACAAAGGGAATCTGATCGCGTTTGAGCGAATGCTTGCACAGTACGATCAAGAGGATGGCGCAGCGCCCTACGAGCAGTTTATTCGGCGTTTGTTTGAGGATGTTTTTGTGAAAAGACCGCTCACTGCGGATACATTGTGCCTGTTTATTACAAAGAATCTGAATGAAGCTATATATGAGCAGATACGGACAAGTGTTGGTGAGCAGCAGACATTGATCGTGGTGCCTGTCTACAGAGGGGAGAAGGAAGCGTGGAAAAATGCTTCTATAAAAAGCAGGGACAATATTCAGATTATGATAAAGGAGGTGGAGCGGGGATGAATTTAAACAGAGGGTTGAAGATCATCGAGTACATTCATGCTGTGCTGCACTTTGCCATATTGATACCGTTTGTATACGCAGTGGCAGGGCTGTCGGATCCTGCGGGTGTTGGAGTCCTTTATCTAAAATGTCTGTTGGCAGCAGTGCCTGTAGTGCTGACAGATCTTGCAGTGAGGCGAGTCAAAAGTCTTGTCTGGTATGTCTTGAGCTGTGCTGCGCTCGTTATTTGTCTGTCAGGTGGAATAAGAGGACTCTTTTATTTGAGCGCGGAGACTGGACAGATGACACTGGGGCAAATGTGTTATTTTGCCGGGATCGTGGTGGAAACCCTGATAATTGCCGGGATGCGTTTATATAACCGGGTAAAGGAGGCAGCCAGGGAGCGTGAAGAACCGCTTGCAGCCAAAGAGCGGGGAATGCTTGACAGCCCGGCGCTCTCCCATGTGTGGTATTTTGTCGTGTTTTACCTGCTGGGGTTGTGTACCGATGCTAAGGCATTGTGCGATATCGCATTTGCAAGCACTATTGCATATACGTTTCTTGCGCTTGTCTATGAATATATTGGTGCTGCGAGGGCATATTTAGAGATCAATAAACGCACCAGGGGAATCTCGCGCAGACGTTTGTATGGAATCGGTTTGTCTATGCTGCTGCTGTTTGCAGTGTTATTACTGGCAGGGATGATGCCGGCTGTCTTACTGATTCAGCAGCGGCAGTATACAAACTTTCGGGACTGGTTCAGCGAGGTAGAGCTTGCACCCTTTGACTATGAAGGGATTGGGGGATTCGAGACACCTATACAGGGAGGCGGCAGTATGATGGAGCTTTTAGGTGTCGGTGAGCCGGCACCCGAGCCGTCGATGCTGATGAATACGATATTCTGGATAATTGGTACAGTCTGTGTCCTTGTGTTTTGTTATGGTGTGTTTATGATCATCAGGCAGGTGTTGCGGGATTTTCGAAATGGCAGAGATGAGAATGGAGATGTTGTTGAGGAAATCGAGGATGAACCATCTCAAAAAGTTGAACATATAAATAGGAAACGGTACCGCGGTATGGAGAGCGAGGCAGAGCGCATTCGGCGCAGATACCGTAAAATGATAAGAAAACACCGAAAAGAGCGGCCGGCGCCCTATGAATCTCCTGCTGAGATCGAAGCCTGGGCTGGATTGAAGGAGGATGAAGCAATGCAGCAGCTCCATGTAGAATATGAGGCAGTGCGCTATGGATCCTTAAAGAAATAACTTGATATCTTGCTTGTCTTTTCCTCCGATAGCACTTGATTTTGTATAGCTGGATGCTTGGAACAGGAGGCTGAATTGTTACATGGAAATAAAAAGAATATTGACAGAACAGCTTGCGTAAAACATGAATTTAGATTATGATGTATACTAAGCGTCGAAAAGATTGACGCTTAGTATAATATTAGGCACACAGCCGCACAAAGGAAAATTGCCGCTTTGCGGCGTGCGGCTGGCGCAACTAAACGGCAAATCATTTTGCCGTTTAGTATAATTATTGACCTTGCGGAAGTGATGATTATATTGGATATAGGTTGCGAAAGAGGTTATTGAATGAATCGTAAGAAGAAAAGGGGCGGCACAGAAGTCGCATTTCGCCCACAGACCATAATAGAGGCAAGATATGATCTGGACAGGAGGCAGAATGATATTCTTGATATTCTGCTAGGGATTGTTGGCGAGGGAGATGACACAGAGGAAAACACGCGATATGAGATTAATATTGGGGATGTAAAGCATCTATATAATCTTCAGGATGAGTCCAATGCGTACAGTTATCTCCAAAAGGCAGTGAAAAAATTTGAGGGGCTTGGTTTCCGACTGAAAGAGGATGAAGGGACAGATATCTATTATCCATGGTTTAGTAAGATCAAGTATCAGAAAAAGCGTGGGGATGAGAGCAGGAGTAAGATTGTGCTGGATCTTCACCCGGAAGTTAAGGAAATGATTATGTCTGCCAAACAGGGAGCGTATTATAGAATTGAGTATCCGCTCAATCTCACTAAGAAATACTCCAAACGGCTCTACTATCTCCTCAAGGATAAGGAAACGTTTAACGGGGGCATCTTTGTTGTTTCTTTTGATGAACTTAGGAAGATGATGAAGATACCTGAATCCTATGCAAATGGGAATGTGAAGCGGGAAATTCTGGACAAACCCTATGAGGAGATCAATGGCAATACAGATATTTCCTTTGAATATGAGCTGATCAGTGAGAAACTGCCAAGCGGTCAGCATGGCATCAGTGCAGTACGGTTTAAAGTAAAACGAGTCAAGCGCAACAGCACGATCGTTGAGTACGAGACGATTGAGAAAAACGGGGAGGCTGTGCCCACGACAGAGGAGGAGCAGGAGATCATTGATCTCTTTGATTGCAGTATCAAGGAGGCGAGGGATATTCTGCGCACTGCCCAGGCAAATAATCGAACACACGATCAGTTGACCGAAATCTTATCATACACATTAAAAAAGCAGGTTGATAATAAGGTTGGCTATGCGCTCACCATTCTCAAAAATGGATATAATGAACCGACCAAGCTGGGCGGTAAGCAGTCTGGATCGGTTTGGAATAACAAAGATCTGGATACAGCGTACGCACAGATGAACTTTGAAGATCTAGAGAAGCAGCTGCTGTCGAACTAATATGATATGGTCAGATAACAGAATATCTTTGATTGTGGAGCGTTGGAGGCTATAACAAATTTTGACAGAAACGGAGGCTGAAGGTGGAGCGCATACAGGCAGTGAATATTATAAGTTCGTACGGAAAAAAACGTGTGCTTTGTGGGGTGAATCTCTCAGCAGGTGCTGGTCAGTGTGTCGGCATTGTGGGGACGAATGGCTGTGGGAAATCCACATTGCTCAACATCCTCTCCGGTTTGCGCAGGGCGGATGCGGGAGAAATTTATTTTGATGGCAATAAGGCGCAAGGCAGGAAGGGATTTGTGGATCATGTAGGATATGTCCCGCAGGAAAATAATCTGATACCAGAGTTGAGCGTGATGGATAACCTGCGTCTGTGGTACAAGGATGCCAATGCGCTGAGACAATCCATTGATCAGGGATTTTTGAAGGCACTTGGAATCGACAGTATGTGCCGTCTGAAGGCAGGAAAGCTGTCGGGCGGCATGAGAAAGCGTGTCAGTATTGGATGTGCGTTGTCAGGCAATCCGCCGATCCTGATATTAGATGAACCAGATGCAGCTCTTGATCTGCCGGGCAAGGCAGAGATCAGAAAGTATCTTGGCATGTATAAACAGATGGGAGGGACGATATTGATTGCCACACATGATGAGGCAGACTTAGCGCTGTGTGACCGAATTTATGCGCTGAACAGGGGAACAAGTGTAGAGATTGATCGTTCCTTGCGGGGAGAAGCATTGTTGAGAGCGATACTTTGATTTTGAGAATCATCTTAGAGGAAGAGATTGTATGAAAACACAGAGAGCGATTGTTTTAGATAAGAGGAGTATAAACAAGTGGAAGAGAATAATAAAGAGATAGTAAATAATGAAAATGTAAATGAAGTGATGAATACACAACAAGCAAACAGCGACGGAATGCTGTACAATACACAGCACCAAGATGAGGCAGCCACAACTTCAGCAGTGTATGGCACAACACTACAGCCGACGCAGGTACAGCTTTCCCAGACTACAGAAATGGCACCGATGCAGCCTTCGCCAGTACAGCTTTCCCAGACTACAGAAATGGCACCGATGCAGCCTTCGCCAGTACAGCTTTCGAAAGATCTGGGATTAAATGCAGTTCAGACACCACAGCCAGCGCCGATGCAGCCTCAAGGCCCGGCAAATGCGGATGGTTATTCCCAACCGCAGGCAGTATTTCAACCTCAGGGCGGCAGCCAGCCGATGGGATTTGGACCAGTTCAGACACCGCCGCCAATCCAAGGCGCACCCACACCAAAACCAGAGAAAAAAAGAACTGGTCTGGTGGCAGGATTATTATGTGCGGCGGCGGTGGTGATTGTTATTGCAGTCGGTGTGCTGTTATCCAAAGCACTCTTTGGCGGTGGCGGAGCGAAGGCTCAGTTGGCGAAAGGCATTGCGAATATGACGAAGGAGATGACGGCATACCGCAGTTTCATAGCAGATGATATCGGACTGACCGCAATCAATAAGATGAAGGCAGAAAAGCCAGTACATACCAATATAGATGTGTCCTTTACGGATCCAAGTGCAAAAGGCAGCTTTAGCAGTATGGATCTTGAGATTGATGCTGTCTCGGATTTTAAGAAAAAGATGGGCGAGTATGATGTGAGTGTCGGCACCCATGGCATTGATATAAGTATCGGAACGATTGTTGCTGCGGACAATACGTTGTATGTTACTGTGCCGATTGTCTTTGACGATATATATAGTCTTGATTTGTCTAACTTCGGAAAGGATTTTAACAATTCAGCATGGTCTGAGCTGCTTGATGAGAAAATTCCCGAGGAGTACTCGATTACTTTGTTTGACAGTCCTAGTACAGCAGTAAATATCAAAGATGCTGGCACGGACAGTGAATTGTATAAAATTATGAACAAGCATGGCAAAATGGTTGCAAGTGCCATGACATTTGAAAAGATCAAGGACAAGAAAATCTTTACATTTGATGGCACCGATATGGCGTATGGCGGGGTGCGGCTCACTGTGGACAAGGATGTATACAATGAAGCAACAGAGGGAATGCGTGATGATATTCTTGCAAGTGATTTTTATGAGGATTCCAAGAAGGGTTATCAGAATATTTACGGCGCGAGCTACGGCGAGGATATGGATAAGGTAGTTGAATATATGTTTGATGTGTATTTTGAGCAGGACATCGTGCTGGACTTCTATCTTGATAAAAAGGGGCGTATCGTCAATATTTCCACACCGGAGGATATAGCAGTGTATGGAGAATATTCGAATATGGATTCAATAGCAGTTGACATTGATTTCTCAGGCAGTGAACGCACGCTGGATTTTATTGATGGCGGTATTTACATGCAGGCGGATGACGAGATTGTGTTCCTGGGGATATCAAGGAAGGCAGCGGTCACAGACGAGTATTACACGGAGGATCTGACATTCAGTTTTCAGGAGGACAACAGTGATGAGGAGATCACCTTGTGGTACACGAATGAATGGGGATATGAGGATCATACCTTTGATTTGCAAATGTCATTGGATGCAGATGATAACAGTATTGGGCTTCGCGCAGATGGATCAGTTATGGACATTGTAAAGGGCGAAGGATATACTTTTCAGATTGATCATGCGGCGATCAGTTCCGATGAAGGAGATTTGCTGTTGATGACAGGTTCTATTATGACAGAAGCGACAGAAAATAAGATTGAAGTGCCCAAAAGAGCGAAAAGCTTTCTTGATATGACTTCGTCAGAAATTCAGGAATTGTTCTATGATGCACTGTTTTAAGCGTATGGAAAAGAATAGAAATCAAATTTGGTTATGGATGGAATACAAGAGGGCGGCGGTCATGCTGCCCTCGATTTTGAGAAAGGCAATCATACTGGTAGCTGCGTGTCTGGCAGCAGTGGGTATGATTGCTTTTTGTGCAATGATTATGCAGCGGCAAGGGGATGGGGAAGCAAAGCTCAGGATTGGTTATACAGCGCCATCGAACCAGCTTACGGATTTGGCGGTTTCGTATGTACAGAGTATGGATTCTATCCAGAGTATCTGTAATCTCGAGGCAGTTACGGCATCAGAGGGAAGACAGCGCTTGGAAAATGGTGAGCTTGCTGCATGGATCGTTCTGCCAGAAGATCTTATCAATGAAATTTTGTCGGGAAGTAATGCACCTGCCACAGTGTATTTACGGGAAAATACAGGCAGTGCAGGCGGACTCGAAGCAGTGGGCAGCATTCTTTTTGAAGAGCTTGCCACAGCAGGAATGGGGATGCTTGGTACGGCACAGGCTGAAATTTATGCAGTTGACGGTATGATAAGGGAACTTGCCTTAGAGGAGGAGACAGGCGGGTTTCGACAGACATTGTATGATGATATCAATGATTTTAATTTGAGAACCGTTGCTGGACGGGAGAAAGTTTTTCATACAAAAACGCTTTCTTTGACAGGAAATGATACAGTCGCTGTCTATTATGGAAGTGCAGTATGGACGATCTATGTGTTGCTGGCGGGACTTTTTATGGGGGAGTTCTGTAAGCGGGGAAATTTGCAGCAGACAATGGCAGACAAACGGATGGGGGTCTGCTATATGCAGCAGCTTGGCGCTAGATGTCAGGCAGGGATTTTTCTGATGGCGGTAGTTTTGCTGCTGCCATGCATCGTGTATTTCATACCACAGGTGCGTGAAGTCCTTGCAGTTCGAATGACACTGCAAGGGGGAATTTTGATACTTTGGATTCTGTTTTTTGTGACAGTGTACCACATGATGATTTATCAGATTATAGAGAAACGGGAATCGGCGCTGGTGGTCATTGGTGTGCTGGCGATACTACAGTCGTATCTCTCAGGTTGTCTGATTCCATCCGTGCTGCTGCCGGAGGCAGTGGCTGCAATCGGCAGATTTCTGCCGGCAGCGCTGATCAAAGAAGGTTTTACCATCCTGTTTACCGGAGAGCCCAGAGCGTTTTACAAAATAGCTTGGGGATTGTGGATATGGGGGGTGGTTCTCTTTGGGATCACGGTGCTGTCCATGCATATTGGTGCGCGGGACAGCAGTACGGCAGATCTGAGACAAAAGCCTGCCAAGATCCGTGTGCCATCGCTTGGCATGGTACTTTTTCGGCGGCTTTTGCACAGGAAAAGCATGTGGATAAGTTTAGCAGCGATTGTGGTGCTGTCATCATTGATCCTGCGGATGGAACAAGCTTCAGAGGTACAGATTCGAGTGGCGGTTTGTGATGAATCGGGAGCGTTTCAGGAATTGCTTGCAGCGTATGATGGACTTGTTGTGTTTGAGCAGTATGAGAGTGATGCGGCAGTTCAGCGCGCAGTACAAAGAGGGGATGCGGAGTGTGGATATGTCCTTCCAGAGACGCTCGCGGCTAAGATGACTGCTCAGCACGCCAGACGAGAAATCCTTGTCTATCAGGATGCAGACGCGGTGGCGGTTCCCGTGGTTAATGAGATTTTATTTGAGCGGATTTTTCGTCAGGTGTCATGTAAATGGTTTGAAGAGTATTTATTGCAGAACAGTGTCATCCAAAAAGCCTATGGTGGCGAAGCGCATTTGCGGGAGCGCGTGACGGCGCTTTTTCATGAGGAGTTAACGGCAGGGACGACATTTCGTTTTGAGATCAGACGGATAGGCACCTTAGATAAAGCTGCGGCAGACGACCCTACAGTATATCCTGTATATTGGGTGGCTACAGCCGCAGTGGTTTTGTGTGCAATACAGGGAATTTGGCAAGTGGCAGCAGATCTTGCAGCACAACAGTTTTACAGACAAAACAGGGTGGTCGTATCAGCATGGACGTTTATGCTCCCTATGATGTTGGGGGTTTTGTGTGCTGTGGTGTTGATTTTGCTACAGTAATCCCAAGCCGTATCGCCTGCTTCGGACAGCCTGCGGCGCAGGCGCCGCAGCGGATACACTCAGCGGAGTTTGGCGCGGCAACCGGGTCAACGTCCATCTTGCAGGTGCGCGCGCATTTTCCACATTGGATGCAGGACTGTTTATCCACTTCCAGATGATAGATGCTGATCTTGTTGAGCAGCCCGTAGATGGCACCCAGCGGGCAGAGCGTCTTGCAGAAAAAACGAAAGACCGGCACACACGCAAGAAGGGTCAGGACCAAAATGCTTATTTTGAGCAGGAACAGGGGACCTGCCGCTGTCCGAAGTTCCGGGTGTGTGGCTGTCATTGCAATGCCGCCAAACAGTGTGCCGGACGGGCAGATATATTGGCAGAATGCCGGTTTGCCCATTCCCATATAGTTCGTGGCAGTGACGGGCAGCACGATCACAAACAGAACTAAAATCCCATATTTTACATAGGTAAACAGCTTTGGCAGCCGGTATTTGCGGGATGGGATTTTATAAAATAATTCCTGTACCAGACCAAACGGACAAATCCAGCCGCAGACAAATCTGCCAAGCAGCACACCGGCTGCGAGCAGAAATCCGACGACATAAAAGCTGAAATTGTACTGCATGGAGCCGGCGACCGCCTGCATGGCGCCGATGGGGCATGCGAGCGTGGCGGCGGGGCAGGAGTAACAGTTCAGGCCGGGATTGCAGAACTGTTTCCATTTCCCGGTATATAGTTTTCCGCCGGCAAAATTTCCTAGGTGGGAATTGGTAAATCCAAAGGCGGCAATTTGTATCAGTTTTCGTTTGATAGCATTGTTCATTTTCATCACCCTAATCCTATGCATTCCAAGCAGATATTGACTGCCTTGTTCCAGACGGTTTCCAGTTCTCCGCGGTTTGCGCCGTATGCAATCATCAGTGCGGATATGACAAGAACTGTGCATTGGAGCAGGGTTCTTTTAGAATGTTTCAATCGCTGCATTGTGGTAATGGACTCCTTTCAGGCTGTTGCTGGTTCTTTGTCTATTTTATCATGTAAAAATGATTTTGTGTAGGTTCATGTGGCAAAATTCATGAATTATAATATAGTTTGGCATGGAAACAGACAGGAAATTTGTGTTAAAATGGAATGGAAGACAATTTGAGTCAAATACGAAAGGAGATTATTTACATGTCTATAACAAAGAAACCATTCACTTGCAGCAGAGAGGGGCTGGCCATCCGTGGAATGCAGTATTTTCCAGAACACTTTGATGAGCGGCAGCACTATCCTGCCGTCATTGCCAGCCACGGCTTCTTGTGCAATTATACAAATATGGAAAACTGGTGCAGGGATTTTGCTAACATTGGCTATGTGGCATACTGCTTTAGCTTTTGCGGGGGCGGGAGTCTGTCCGAGGACAAAGCTTTCAAAAGCGATGGAGAGAGCACGGAAATGTCTGTCCTGACAGAGGTAGAGGACTTGCTGTCGGTGAAAAATTTTGTCTGCCAGCATTCTTATGTAGATACGGAAAACCTGATTTTGCTTGGGGAAAGCCAAGGCGGTTTTGTGTCTGGTCTGGCGGCGGCGCGATGCGGTGCCAGAATCAAAAAGCTGGTGATGATTTTTCCGGCAATCTGCATTCCAGATCATGCACGTCAGGGAAGGCTTGGCGGGGCTGTCTATTCCGTTGAAAATGTGCCGGAGACTCTGGATTGCGGACAGTCTGTGCTCGGCAGGGCATTTCATGAGGAAGCGGTGAAGATGGACGCCTATTTGGCGCTGTCTGCTTATAAAGGACCTGTTTTGATAATACAGGGGCTGGCGGATGATATCGTCAACTATTCATATGCGGTCCGTGCAAAGGAGAATTATCAAAAAGGACAATGCCATCTACAGCTCGTGCGGAATATGGGACACGAATTATCGGGAAACATGTATCACAGCGCATTTGACTCTGTGCGGCAGTTTTTGGCAGACCGGGAAGAAGTGCTGACGATTCGTATTGTTTTGACGCGCTGTGAGACACAGATGGAGGGAGCGCTGCGTGTGGACAAGCTCTTTTTCACGGGCTGGTGTGAGACTGCGTATTTTCAGGGAGCTGTATTGCCTGAGGGGTGCGATGTGCGACGGCATGATGCCAGCGGGGAAGTGGACGTTCGGGCGGAGTACACGCTAGAGGGGCTTGACCAGAACCAGAAACCATGCCGGATTCACATTGTCAACCAGCGGGGGGAGCTGGACTGGAAGCCAGTTGTCACAACGGACAGCGCGGCATTAGCATGGCTTCAGGATGCAGATTTGACAGCAGTCGTCGAGGAAGCAGAAGGGGGGCCGACGGTTCGGATATATTGTGCGCACGCCGCAAATCAACCGTAGACACCCCCCAGATCATAATATAAATTTACCCCTATAGCTGAAATTTCCCTGTCGCGTCACTGAGCCTGCCCACAATTCCGTTTGCATCCTGCAAGGAGGTGTTGACGGAATCGGAGATCTGCACAACCTCCATCACGCGGTCTGCAATGTTGGCTGTTCCCTGTGCGCTTTCCTGTGCTGCCTGCGCAATCCCGTTCAGGGAGTCCGTGATGTTGCTGATGGATGCGAGAAGCTCCTCGGAGATCGCGCTAAAGTCGGTGACGAGGGAATCAATTTCGCCGGCATCCTCGTTGTAGTCGTTTGCAATGGTCTCAAACATGCCAATGCTTTCCATCACTTGCGTGTCGATAAAGGTTAAGAGCTGCTCGGCATCTGCCGCGAGCGTCTCAACGGAATCATTGACCTGTTCGGTAACTTTTTTAATGTTTTCTGTGCTGCTCTGAGACTGTTCTGCGAGCTTGCGAATCTCGTCAGCGACCACCGCAAAGCCTTTTCCGGCTTCCCCGGCTCTGGCAGCCTCAATGCTGGCGTTGAGCGACAGGAGGTTGGTCTGCGAGGTAATTTCCATGATGGACTCTGCGAGCGTTGAGATCTCGGACACGACTTTGACTTTTGTCAAGGCCTCTTGCAGACTGCCCTCAATCGCCTTTTTCTGCTGGACGAGACTGTTCTTGCTCTCACCGGCTGAGCTCTTGGCACCGACTGCTTTCTTGTGGATAAGCTCCGCGCGCCCGGCGCCTTCCTGTGCGCGCTCTGCAATATTTCTTGCTGCGTACTCGATCTCTTTGGTCATTTCATTGATGCTTCCGGCAGTGGCAGCAGTCACATCCATAGAGGCGGAGAGCTGTGTGGTTGTCGAGGAGACATCTTCCACCTTGGTGTTGAGATGTACCATATTTTCAGAGATACCGTTGACACTGTCCGTGGTCAGCGTTGTCTCGTTTTTGACATCGTGAATCAGCCCGCCAATATTGACACGCATTTTTTCGAGAATGTTTGACAGCCTGCCGAAATCGTCCCGGCGCTTTAAGGTTCTCTCGTCAATTTTGACAGAGAAATCGCCGCCGGACATACTCTGAAGGATTTGACCGACTTGATGCAGCGGTTTTGTGATGTTGATGATCGTGACCGCAAGGCATAAAATAATAACAACTGCAAACAGGATACACGCAGTGATAAATGTTTTTATTTTCTGGTTGGTATACGCGTGTGCCGTCTCCTTGGATGCGTTAATCTGCGCATCAATATTGTCGATGTAGTTTCCGGTGCCGACAACCCAGTCAAACGGCTTAAAATACTCCGTGTATGCCCGCTTGGGCATCGGCTCGGTTCCGCCCTCCTTAGGGTATTGGTAATCGCAGTAATAGCTGCCCTGTGCAACTGCGCCTTCTATGAAATCTTTTACCATGCGAAAGCCAGTCACGTCCTCTGTAGCGAGACGGTTTGTGCCCTCGATGTCATTTCCCAGCAGGACGACATTGGTGCCATCAGACAGGTCTACCCAGAAATAGCCATCAACGCCATACCGCAGTGCCCGTACTTTGTCTGCTGCCTGTTTCATGCCTTCCTCTCTGGTGTAGGTTCCTGCGTCGATTTCAGCCTGATAGGTTTCTAACAGTGAAATCACCTGTGCAACCTGCTGCTTGATACAGTCGTCATAATCCTTTCGGATATTGTCCTCCTCCTCCTGCAAGATGCGCTCGTCGATAGACCGCATACTGTTCACAGAAAACCCGATACTGAATAACATAAAGATAACGACCATCAGGCCGATAACTGTCATTTTCAGTTTTACGCTTAGATTTTTCATTGGTACATCTCTCCCTTCTCAACGATGGTGTCAAATATGAATTTCATTTGTATTATCCTCCTTACGTTATTATAGCACTATAGGAGACGCTGGTAAAGAAAAAAATGTGTATTTTGCACAAAATAAATCGGGAAACAGCTAATTTTTATATAAAAGTACCAATTAATTAGCCAAGATTTGCTAAAATCAAGGTGAAAAACGTTTTCGGTGCTTGATTTTTGACTGCTAGTATGTATACTAAAAATAACCCAGATTAAAATAAGAAAGGCAGTGAGAAGATGGAAAATAACACAACAAACAACGAACAATGGTGGAAGCGCGCGGTGATTTACCAGATCTATCCGCGCAGCTTTGCGGACAGCAACGGGGATGGTATAGGCGATTTGCAGGGAATTATCTCGAAACTCGATTATCTCGAGCAGCTGGGAATTGACGCAGTCTGGCTCTCGCCGGTGTGCAAATCTCCTCAGGACGATAATGGATATGACATTTCGGACTATCAGGATATCGATCCGATGTTTGGGACGCTTGCGGACATGGAGCAGTTGATTCAGGAGGCGGGAAAGCACCATATCCGCATTATTCTGGACTTGGTATTAAATCATTCCTCGGACGAGCATTTCTGGTTTCAGGAAGCGAAGAAAAGCAGAGAGAATCCGTATCATGACTACTATGTCTGGCGCGATGGCAAGGAGGGAGAACTGCCAAACGGCATGCGGGCTGCGTTTGGCGGGCCGGCATGGGAGTGGGTTCCCGAAGTACAGCAGTACTATTTTCACCAGTTTTCTGTCAAGCAGCCGGATTTGAACTGGGAAAATCCGAAACTGCGCAGGGAAATTTATGACATGATCAACTGGTGGATTGAGAAGGGCGTAGGGGGATTTCGTCTCGATGTGATTGACCAGATTGCCAAAGAGCCGGATAAGCAGATCACGAACAATGGACCAAGGCTTCACGAGTATCTGCGGGAGCTCAGCCGGAAGACCTTTCAGAAAGCGGATTTGGTCACGGTCGGCGAGGCGTGGGGCGCGACGACAGAGCTTGCGAAATTGTACAGCAATCCTGATAACAGTGAGTTGTCGATGGTATTCCAGTTTGAGCATATCTGTTTAGACCAGATCGCAGGAAAAGAGAAATGGGATTTGGCGCCGCTGCCGTTTCTGAAGCTCAAAGAGGTGTTTGCACGCTGGCAGACACAGCTGTATCAAAAAGGCTGGAACAGCCTGTTCTGGAACAATCATGACTTGCCGCGCATTGTCTCCCGCTGGGGAAATGACAAGGAGTACCGTGTGGTGTCTGCAAAGATGCTGGCAATCCTGCTTCACGGGCTACAGGGGACGCCGTATATTTATCAGGGAGAAGAGCTTGGCATGACCAATGTTCAGTATGAGATGGAGGAGTACCGGGATATCGAGACCTTAAACATTTATCAGGAACGTCTGGAAAAGGGATATGAGAAGCGTGATATTATGCGTTCTATCCATGCAAAGAGCCGTGACAACGCACGGACGCCAATGCAGTGGAATGACGGGAAAAACGCAGGCTTTTCAGACGGGGAGCCGTGGCTGAAAGTCAATCCAAACTATACAGAAATCAATGCAGAGCAGCAGACTGCGGATGAGGATTCTATTTTTGCCTGCTATCAGAAGCTCATTCGTCTGCGCAAGGAATACACGGTATTTACGGATGGGAAGTTTGATCTGCTGCTCGCGGAGGATGAGAATTTGTTTGCCTACACCCGCACGAATGCTTCCCAGCAGCTTTTGGTGGTCTGCAATTTTTATGGAAAGACCGTGCCCTGTGTGCTGGCGCAGCCGGATGCGCCGATGCGTCTTGTGGCCAGCAATTATAAGGACGCAGACCAAATGACGAGTCTGCGCCCCTATGAGGCAAGAATGTATATCAAAGCGTAGTGCGCAGGCGGAATCTATGTACAGATGCCCGCAAATCTTCGGCGCTGTGCCGCAGGCCCTGTGCCGAGGAGGCAGTATCTTCTGCGGTTGCGGCATTGTTCTGGACAACGTCGGAAATCTGATTCATGCCGACTGTCACTTGGTCAAGGGACTCTGCCTGCTGCATTGCGGAGGATGCGATCCGCTCGATCATTGCCGCTGACTGTTCTCCGCTCGAAATCACTTCCATCAGTGCGTTCATCGTCTCGACGGACAGCGCAGCGCCGCTCTGTACCTGCTTGATGGATTTTTCGATTAACACCGAGATATTTTTGGCGGATTCTGTGCTCTTGTTTGCAAGACTCTGTACTTCGCCGGCAACAACTGCAAAGCCTTTTCCAGCCTCGCCTGCGCGCGCCGCTTCCACGGATGCGTTCAGTGCGAGGATATTTGTCTGTAGGGAAATGTCCTCAATTGCCTTTGTAATGCCGCCAATCTGGCGTGAGGAATCGGAGATTTCTTCAATTGCTGCGCGGAGTGCTTCCATTTTTTCGTTGCATATAGATAAGTGCTTCATGGCTTCCTCGGATGCTTTGTTGGCGTTGTCTGCATCGGAGGAGGTGCTGTTTACCTGCTTAGAGATCTCCGTGATGCTTGCAGACAGTTCCTCCACTGCGGCGGCCTGTTCGGTAGCACCGTCTGACAGGCTTTGTGCGTTGGTGGACATTTTGCCGGATTCCTCAGATACCTGCTCTGCGGCTTTATTAATCTGTGAGAGCGCACGGTTGAAGGAGTCCAGAATCTGCGCCATCGCGCGCTGGATTGGCTGAAATTCGCCGCGGTAATCATTGCCGATAGACAAGTCCATATTGCCCTGTGCCATCTGTGTCAGCGTCGTGTTGATGTCGCTGATGTATTTTTTCAGCTCACGCCTGGTCTCATGAATCGAATGCACAAGCATACCGATTTCTGAGGTATCCGATGTCAGTGCAAAGTCTGCGGAAAGGTTTCCGTGGGAAATCTCCAACATTTGTTTTTCTATGGATACGATGGGGCGCAGTACCTTGAAACGGACAAGGAACATATTGCCAAGCTGCATGATGCCGACGACGGACAGCGCGATGATCATCTGTATCCGAATGCGGTTTGTCTGTGCGGTCAGGGCATTGACCTGCGCTGCGGTCCGCTTATCCAGATCGGACAGAAACTGTTCTTTTAAAGTGTTGATCTTGGCGATGGAATCACTGTATGCTTCGCCGTATACATAGTCCAGCGCCGCCTTTCTTTTTTCGATCGTTACATAGTCCAGCGATGCCTCTAGTTTTCCAGTCTGAACATTTTTCATCGCCTCGGCCTCGAGCGGGACAAGCTCGTTTGACAGCGCGTACATGTCGTCGATCATTTTCTGCTCGGAGGAGGTGATGCCGATCTGTTGCATTGCCGCCACGCCCTTGTCGCGGTTTTGTAAGTTGTTAACTTCATTCCAGTAATTGTCATAATGTTCCTGAAGTCCTGTCGCCGCAAACGCCCGCACTTCGTTTGTCAGATAAGCGGAGCCGTTCATAAAACGGTTCGCATTGTACGTCAGGTCAAACCGTTCCTCGTATGCTTTGTTGAGCTGCGTGTTGACATTTCTGTACGAAAACAGGGCAAATGCCAGATAGAACAGTGATAGAATCGAGATGCCGTTCAGAATCGCGGTGAGTAAGGACTGACTGATTGATTTCTTCATACTTTAATCTCCCTTCAAATATCCTCCCGCAGCCGCAAGGAGGATACACTTTAATGCCGTCTCCTATAGTGTACAAAAAATAGATTAAAATTTCAAGTCTCTAGGGCTTTGGTCTTTTCTATTAGCTTCTGATATATCCATGTCACAAACCAAGGCTCCGTGGACACTTGTAATGCCTCCTCAAAGGACCACCATTGTACAGCTTGGTTTTCATTTTCATTCACCACCAGCGTTTCATTTTCATCTGCCTCAGCCAGAAAGGTGATATTCAGGTGCAGATGGCTGGATATGTAATTTCCCTTTTTGAGATGGCCGTCTACGGTTAAGATTTCCAGACTGAAAATATCGGGGCGCACGAGAATGGCATGACGGACGCCAGTTTCTTCTTGCAGCTCACGCAGCGCCACCGCGCGCAAATCTTCTGCGCCGTCCGCATGACCGCCAATCCATGACCACGAGTCGTAGATCTTGTGGTACACCATCAAGGTCTTGGTGCGCGCTGGGTTGACCGTCCAGATGGAGGCTGTAAAATGGGCAGTGTGGTTTTCGCGGCTCAAATAATCTGTGTGGTGCGCCATATAGTCAATCATGCGCGCCTGATCACATGCTTCCTGCTGATTGCAGGGCTGGTAGTTTGTTATTTCCTGTAATAGATTCATAGTGTTTGATCTCCTCCTAACTGGATTCAGTATAACATGCAGCGGCAGGAATGTATAGAGTTGACAAGATGGTCTACTGGGTGTAGAATAAAATCAGGTTTACAATCAGTAGAATGGAGGAATCCTTATGGAATACAAATTAGGCGAAATCGAAATGAAGTTTGCAGATTTAATCTGGGACAATGAGCCAATCACGTCTGGTGAGCTGGCAAAGCGCTGTGAGGCGGCGCTTCACTGGAAAAAATCCACGACATACACCATACTGCGGCGGGTGTGCGACAGGGGATTGTTCCGCAATGACAATGGCACAGTGACTTCATGCGTGTCAAAGATGGAATTTTTGTCCAAGCAGAGCGAGCAGTTTGTGGAGGACACCTTTCAGGGCTCGCTGCCAAGGTTTCTTGCGGCATTTACTGCGGGAAAGAGACTTTCTGACAAGGATGTGGCGGAACTCAAAAAAATCATTGAGGAAAACAGCCGGTAAATGGATTTGGAAAGGAGTTTTTCATGATATTTTTCAGGATTGTCAGGATGAGCCTGACGGGTGGTATTGTGATTGTGCTGGTTTTGCTGATACGATTGTTTTTGGCGCGGGTGCCGAAAATATATCGCTATCTGCTGTGGGGTGTGGTGCTGGCAAGACTGCTGTGCCCGTTTTCCTTTTCGTCAGAATGGTCTGCATTTCAGGTGATGGAGCGTGCGGCGGCACGATACGGACTGGGTTCCTATGTGCCGCAGGCGGGAATGCCATTTTTGGAAATAGAAGATACTGGGGAGAATACAGGCGGCGAAGGGCAGCACGGGATGACTAACTTCTCAGGTGAAACGATCGGCTACGGAAACGCAAATGATGAGAATATGTCTGCAATGACTGCGCTTCCTACAGACAAAGAAGACGCAGGCAAAGGTCAGATGCCGGCAGGCAATGCCAAGCGTGAGGGAGCAGGAGACAGGGCACGTTCTGTTGTGGCAGCCGCCACTGCTGTCTGGGCACTGGGCATGGCAGTTTTATGGATTTACAGTATGGTGAGTGCATTTCGCCTGAAGCGGCAGTTAATTGGCGCGGTTCCCGATGAAAAGAGCGGTGCGGGCAGGATCTATCTGTGTGACTATATACACACTGCGTTTGTGGTGGGCGTGCTGCGTCCGCGGATTTATCTGCCCACGGCGCTCACAGAGACAGAGCGTTCTTATATTCTGCTCCACGAGAAAACCCACATCAAAAGAGGGGATCATATCTTTCGGCTGCTGGCGTTTCTAGCACTGTCGCTGCACTGGTTTAATCCGCTGGTGTGGTGTGCATTTTTTCTGTCAGAAAAAGATATGGAAATGTCGTGCGACGAGGCAGTGATGCGGCGGATGGGCACAGACCTGCGGGCGGCATACTCCGCATCGCTATTGAACTTAGCGAGCGGGAAAAGGATATTTGCAGGGGCGCCGCTTGGCTTTGGCGAGGGCAGTGTGAAGAGCCGTATCAAGAACATTATGCGGTATAAAAAGACGGCGGTGATCGCAGCCGTTCCGCTGCTTGCGCTCGTGGCGGCGGTGACAGTAGCGCTTGGGAGCAATCCTGTGGGCGGCAGCGCGGCAGATCAGAACGTGGAGGCGCGCAGGGGCAGTGAAGCGGATGAAGAGTCTGGGGAAAGCAGTGCGAAACAGATTGCGCTCGTGGCGGCAGTGGTGACAGACCAGATGGTTTGTGATATCGAGGGGCCTGTTCTGGACTATGCCGACGGTGAGCGGTTGATTTTTCATAATGATTCTGGACTTTTCGTATATGATATGGGCAGCAGCAGGCTTGACAGCAGTGTGAATCTCAAAGCGTTAGGGGGCTTCGATGACAAAGAACTACGAAACTGTGAGATTTTTGTCACAAACGATGGAAAGCGGGTTTACCTGCATCCCGTTGATTCACAGGAGCTGTATCTGTATGATGTTGTGGGCAGAAAGGCGACGCTTGAAGTGTATGACAGCAGCTATTACCACAAAAATAATCGGGATTTTTTTGTGCAGCTCAGGCAGACGGCAGACTGCGCTGACCCGGATTATACGGTGTGGCGCTCGAAGGATTGTGCGGCACTGTCGGGAGACCGGCAGGGTTTGGTTTATCTCGAGAGCGGCAGCGGTATGCTGACAGACCTGTATTACATCGTGGAAACGGGCGGCGAGCGCACAGCGTTTGCCAAGATCTTTGAGGAAGAGAAGGGAACTGGCGGGCTGTTTGAGTATGCCAGTTACACGGGATATCTCGACGAGTGCACCGCGTGGGACGGATATTTACAGTTTGCCGGTCAGGACTATGACGGCGACGGAAAGACCGACCGCGTTTACAGGACCAACCTGATTGATGATGAAATGTGCATGTATCGGATTGAGTTTGGCAATGGAGACGTGCTTGAGACAAAACAGCTTGGCATGGGAATGCCAGAAATTCGAACGTGTGATTTGAATGGAGACGAGGTAAAAGAAATGCTGATACAGCTGTCTTATGGTTTTAGCTCCGATCCCAATGCCTATGGGGAGACGGCTTTGTTTGAAAAGAAAAAGGGCAGTTATGTGCCGCTGATGCCGCCGGAGGAATTATGCACTTTTATGACAGGAAGCGTGCCTGCGCTTCAGGGAGGAAATGATCTTTATAATCCCGGCATTACGGTAGTCTGTAAAAATCTGGGGAACGAATTTCCAGAGTGGGCGTCGATGCCAAAAGACGTGTGGGATGCGGTTCAGACGCCGCATATTCATGTGACAGTGAAGGAGCTTGAGGGAAGTGCGCCGATCGCAAAGATCGTACCGTTGAATCAGGACGCACAGTACCTGTTTGAAGAGACAGATGCAGAGTACGAGCACCGAAGTGTCAGCTACAAAACAGAAATTATTAATCAGGGAAATCAGGATTTGCTGGAATTTTATTTTGAGGCAGTAAACAAATGGACTTTAGATGAGATTGTGGTGACGGCAGCGTATGAGCATGGAGCGCTGCGCGTCGTGGGCAGCAGGTATGTGCCCGAAGCGGCCCGGGCAGGAGAAGGGATGCCAAACAGCCTATATAATATATCCCCAGAGGAAGCCGCCGTGATTCCTGCGGTGGAGATGCTTTCTTTTGAGGAGGCGTCGAAAAGGGGTACTGTGGAGGAATATGACAACGAGACAGGCGGTATGCTGCCGGGGCTTGCCTTTGGGACGTGGTACAGCGTGAAGGCAGACGGCGTGGAGTACATCTATGGGAAATTGGAGGAGGACACGTTTCAAAGTGGGTACACCCTCTATTCATGGGCGCTATGGGACGATTCGCACCAGCTTGCCAATGGCCTGAAAGTAGGAATGACAAGGGCGGAGGCGCTTGCGTGCTGCCCGCGGCTTACGCCGATTGACTTTGAGAGTACGGGGCTTTATCAATGGAATGCAGCGGCGTACCCTGATTTCTGGACGGCGGATTTTGACGGGATTCTGATTGCCAATATTGAGGACAATCTTGAGGAGCATGACGAAAGTCTGCCGGTCTGTCTGGCGCTGATGATGAAAGACGATGTGGTCATGGCAATCACGCAGTACCATCCAACAGCGGGGTGAGGTTACTAGAGCGTGTTTGAAAAATGCTTTCTGCCAGATGTGCGTCACAATTTGTGGGAGATTTGTGCCAAATGAAGGGCGCATAGCGGGCTATGTAACCTGAATTTGGCGCAAATATCATGCAAAGTGGGGCGTGCAGCTGGTAGGAATGATTTTTCAAACACGCTCTGGGATGCAATGAAAAATAAATATTGAAAGCAGGCACCGTTGTTGGTATAATCAAGTCTGGAACGATTTATAGATTTGCTAATTGGGAGGTATGCTTTTTATGACCTATGCAGAATGTGCAGACTATATGAAAAACTTTTTCGAACAGTACTACGACAAGCTTTCCCGGGATGAAATAGGTGTCATGCTCCCGCTGGAAGAATCCGATCGGGAAATGTGGAGTGAGGATGCCGACCCGAACGAGGAATGGAAAAAATGGAAACTGGTTCCCGCCGCCATCGACGAGCAGCAACTTACAGAACTAGAAGACGGGATCGGCGTGAAACTGCCGCTTTCGCTGCGTGCTTTCCTGACCGTGTATCATCACTTATTTGAAGATCCGATCGGACGCAATCCAGTCTCTGAGCCTTTTGAGGGTCTGTGGAATGCATGGAATCCGCTTCTTGTCAAACATGGGTATCTGCCTTTTGTCTGGAATGAGGGCGGTTATTATATCCGCTGCATCAATTTAGAAAAAATGCCAGACGAGGAGCAATGCGGCATTTATCAGATTGATCATGAGATCCTGTTTGACTTCGATGAAGACACTGTCAAAAAACAGGACATCGACGAAAATATGGAATTTGTTTCGCAGAATCTATTTACCTATCTTGACGAAATTCTCCATGACAGAGACAGGGAGTCCGTTGCAAAACATGCCAAAGCAGCCATCTTAGATACCTTAAAAGGTGCGTGCGGCATTACAGACCGCGATGATTTTACCACCAGATATGACGAGGATCCCGAGAGCATTCGCAGAAAACTCCGTCCAGTACAGGAGCAGTACGAACTGTCTGACGATGACATGGAAAGTCTGCTGGATGTGATCCAATATTACTTTTGAGGAACCACAAAAAGGGGTATCAGAATGAGAAAGAATAGAAAAATGAGTGTATCATTTAATTCGCCAGTAGTGATCTGGTTTACCGCAGTCTGTTTTGCGGCGCTGGTGTTAGGCTGGCTTACCAAGGGATGGACGACAAACGCATTTTTTAGTGTCTATCATTCCTCGCTGCTGTCGCCGCTGACGTATGTGCGGATGATCGGGCATGTGTTTGGCCACGCAAACTGGGAGCATTTTATTGGAAATATTATGCTGCTTCTGATCGTAGGGCCGCTTCTCGAAGAAAAGTACGGCTCGTCGAATCTGCTGTTTGTGATTCTTGCAACTGCGCTGGTGACAGGGATTGTAAACTATATTTTCTTCCCGCATGTGCAGCTCCTTGGCGCAAGCGGTGTGGTGTTTGCATTTATACTATTGTCGCCCTTTACCAGCGTGAAGGAGGGCAGCATTCCAATCACGCTGGTGCTTGTGGCGGTGCTCTATATCGGAGGACAGATTTACAGCGGTGTGGCCACACAGGATAACGTTTCCCACCTGACGCACATTATCGGCGGCTGCGTGGGCGCCGGGCTTGGGTATGTGATGCACAAAAATAAGATGAACCGGTATTAAGGAGGAATGAAAGTGTTCAGTAAAACAGAAGCGCACGCAGAACTTGAGAAGGGAGCAGCGCTGTGTCCCGGACCTTGGGTACAGCACAGCCAGTCGGTTGCGGCAAATGCCATGCTGATTGCAGAGAAAACATCCATCATCGACAGTGACAAAGCCTATGTCATGGGGCTGATGCACGACATCGGGCGCCGGGCCGGCGTCAAGGGAATCCAGCATATCTTTGACGGATATGACTATATGATGCAGATTGGACAGGAAGCGCTTGCGCATATATGCCTGACCCATTCTTTTCCTGTGAAAAATGCAGACACTTATATAGGAAAATATGACTGCACGGCGGAGCGGAAGCAGTTTTTGCAGCACTTTCTTGAAAACAGGGAGTACAGCGAATACGACCTTTTGATACAGCTCTGCGATGCGATTTCGCTGCCAAACGGTGCATGTATTATGGAAAAACGGCTGGTGGATGTCGCTATGCGCCATGGTCTGCCGGAATTTACACTTGAAAAGTGGGCGGCATTTATGCGCCTGAAAAAACATTTTGATACATTGTGTGCCTGCAATATCTACACCCTGCTGCCAAATGTGCTGGAAAATTCTTCGGCGGATTTGGATAGTATTACAAAGTGAAACTGTATCGCTTTGGAGCAACTATAATAGGAGGAAAAAGCATGAACATTGCTGTATTATCGGACATTCACGGAAATGAGATTGCATTGCAGTCCTGTATGAAGTATCTGGAAAATCAGTCGATAGACGCCTATTGTTTTCTGGGGGACTATATAGGTGAATTTCCCGGCATCCGAGGGGTAATGGATACGCTCTGTGCCTTACAGAAGAAAGTGCCCTGCTATATGATACGAGGCAACAAGGAAGAGTATATGTTGTCTGGAATGGGGGATGCACATCCTGAGTGGGACAGTTATCCAAGTACGGTTGGCATGCTGCGGTATGGGAGACAGCAGTTGACGCAGGAGGATTTGTCTTTTATAAAAGCGCTGCCAGTCACGGCGCGTATTTCTATAGACGGCATGAAAGATCTTAGAATATGTCACGGCACACCGCGGGCAGTCAGGGAGGATATGCGTCCCCAGAACAGCCAAAATAAGGAAATTCTTGCCGAAGTGGAGGAAGAATATATGCTGTGCGGCCATACACACAGGGTGATGGCGCTGCGGGAGTATGGGAAAACGATATGGAATCCCGGTTCCGTCGGTCTGCCCATTATTGAGGAGGGCGGTATAAAAACGCAGTTTATGATACTGCACAGCAGCAATGGGGCGTGGCACCCTGAGTTCGTAGCGTTGGATTATGACATTGAGCGGGTAATACAGGATATGTATGAGAATGGACTGTATGAGATTGCCCCATACTGGACAAGAACGACGGCGTGTATCCTGCGCGGGGAGCACGTGACGCACGGAACGATGCTCGGCAGGGCGATGGCACTGTGCGAACAGGAGACTGGCAGATGTGACTGGCCCGCAGTGCCGGAGATCTTTTGGAAGCAGGCATTTGAGGAAAGACCAGAAAGAAAAGTATTATGCATGCCCAAAGGCGGAGGAGTGAAAAACGATGGCATATGAGATGATTCGTCTGGTGGACAGACCAGACTTAAAGGAGCGCGCCGCGCAGTGGTTTCACGAGAAGTGGGGCATTCCATTGGAGGCGTACAGGGAGAGCATGGAGGAATGCCTGACACAAAAAAGCGCTGTGCCGCAGTGGTATCTGGCAATGGAAGACGGGCAGATTCTTGGCGGTTTGGGCGTGATTGAGAATGACTTTCATGACCGGAAAGACCTTGCCCCAAATGTCTGCGCCGTCTACACGGAGGAGGCAAAGAGAGGGCAGGGCATCGCGGGCGCACTGCTGGATAGGGTCTGCAAGGATATGAGTGACAGGGACATTGACACACTGTACCTTGTGACAGACCATACGTCGTTTTATGAGCGTTACGGCTGGGAATTTTTGTGCATGGTGCAGGGGGACGGAGAGCCCGAGTTGACGCGGATGTATGTTCATAAGATGTAGCGTCTGCATGAATTTTTATCAGTTGACAGGTCTGTTATCAGAACAGAGCGCAGGAAACTGAGAATGGGGGAGTTAAAGTGGGATTTGCACTGGAAAAATATTGTACCGTCGAGGATTTAGGCGGGGATTTATGAGGACTTGTATATTGACTTTTCCAGTCTTGATTTGGCGTAATTGTCTCAGAAAGGAGCATCCCATGTAATCCGATATTTTTACAATCGTATATAAAAAACCACAGCCACTGGTGATAACAGATCATGGCTGTGGTTTTTATGCACAGACCCGTGCAGAGGAAGTATGCCGCCAAGGCGGCGCGCACGGAAGCGGAGTCAAAAAGCAGCGATTTTAGGATTTTTAGGAAAGAGGGATTATATGGAACAGATTTTTAAATATCCGAGAACAAGGCACCTTGAGGGGTCAAAACAGCAGGTGGGCGATGAGGATCTCAACTGCGTAAAATTAGAGGAGATCAAGGGGTGCTATCTCGTACTTGAGGAAAAAGTAGATGGTGCAAACTGCGGTATTAGCTTTGGCAGCGATGGAAAAATGTATCTGCAAAGCCGCGGCCACTTTTTAAACGGCGGCTATGGAGAACGGCAGTTTGATTTGTTCAAGGTCTGGGCGGGCTGCTTTGAAAGCAGGCTGCGCGAGCTTCTGGGAGACCAGTATGTGATGTACGGTGAATGGCTGTATGCAAAGCATACGGTATTTTATGACCGGCTGCCGCATTATTTTATGGAGTTTGATATTTTTGACAAAAGGAAACAGCGCTTCTTTTCAACGCGCAGACGCAGGGAATTTCTGGCGGATGCGCCGTTTATCCACTCGGTACGCGTCTTGACGCAAGGGCAGTTTAAGACCGTGGGAGAGATCGAGCGCTGGATAGGGCCAAGTCTTTTTATTTCCAAAGAGCAGCAGCAAAATTTTCTGGCGCAGTGCAAAAAAAGCGGAGCTGATACTGAGCTGGCAGTCCGACAGACCGATTTGACAGGAATCATGGAAGGCATCTATATCAAGGTGGAGGACGGGGATTACGTGACAGACCGCCTAAAGTTTGTGCGGGGTTCTTTTCTGAACACCATTCTCGATTCGGAGAGCCACTGGTTAAAGCGGCCGATGATCGTCAATTGTCTGGCAGACGGTGTGGATTTGTTTATGAATTAAGATGTGATTTCCATAGGGATGTGCTATACTGTACAAAAGGTTAAGCGTTTATGTATTATGAAAAGAGGTATGGTATGTCAGGAAAAGTAATGCTCCCCATGGGGATTGAGAATTTTAAAGAAATACGCACAGGAAAGTATTATTACGTTGATAAAACCGGATTGATTAAGACATTGCTTGAGAATTTTGGAAAGGTAAACCTGTTCACACGTCCAAGGCGGTTTGGAAAGACGCTGAATATGAGTATGCTGAAATATTTTTTTGAGGTGGGCACGGATATTATGCCGTTTGATGGGCTTGAGATTTCAAGGGAAAAGGAACTTTGTGAAGAATATATGGGGAAATTTCCTGTGATTTCTATCAGTTTAAAAAATGCCGCAAGTAATACGTTTGAGGGGGCAAAGAAATTACTGTGCGGAATTATTGGTGATGAGGCTTTGAGGTTTGCATTTCTTTCAGAGAGCGATGGATTAATGGAAACAGAACGCAGGCAGTTTACGAAACTTATTGAGCTGGACGATAAAGGCGAGTATTCGATGTCCGATGAAATGTTGGCGAAAAGTCTTTTGTTCCTGTCACGTTTGCTTGAGAAACACTATGGGAAAAAAACGATTATATTAATTGACGAGTATGATGTTCCTCTTGATAAGGCATATCAGTCAGGTTATTATGATTCAATGGTGAATTTCATTAAAACCTTGTTCGGTCAGGCATTAAAGACAAATGACAGTTTGAATTTTGCAATATTGACAGGATGTTTACGAATATCAAAAGAAAGTATTTTCACAGGTCTTAATAACTTCAGCGTGTATACGGTAAAGGATGTTCAATACAATGAATATTTTGGGTTTACGGATGCAGAAGTCAGGCAGATGCTTGAATATTATGGTTTTATGGAAAAGTATGATGTCATTAAAGAGTGGTACGACGGTTATCATTTTAATAATCTTGACATTTATTGTCCGTGGGATGTGGTAAGTTATTGCCATGCATTAAAGATGCAGCCATCCATGGAGCCGCAAAATTATTGGGTAAATACGAGCAGCAATGACATTGTCAGGAGATTTATAAATAAAGCGGATACCACTACGAAAGATGAAATAGAGCAGCTGGTCAACGGCGGCATGATAAAAAAGAAAATCAGGCAGGAATTAACTTACAGGGACTTGGATTCGGATATTGAAAATTTATGGAGCATTCTTTTTACAACAGGCTATCTGACACAGTGCGGACAAGATGATGAAGGCATGACAGGGCTTGTTATTCCAAACAAGGAAATACGCTGGATATATGAGGAACAGATACAGGATTGGTTTCATAAGGAAACGCGAAAAGATGTCGAAAAACTCGAAAATTTAGGCAGGGCATTTGAGGAAAATGATACCGAGACAATCGAGAAAGAATTTACATCCTATTTACGAAAGACCATCAGCGTCCGCGATACAAGTACCAAAAAGAAAATGAAAGAGAACTTTTATCACGGAATCCTGCTGGGGCTGTTTGCAGGAATGAACGGTTGGAAAGTCAAGTCCAATGCCGAGTCCGGCGAGGGCTACAGCGATATCAGTGTGGAAGTGGAGGACAAGGATATAGGCATTGTCATAGAATTAAAATATGCCGAAGAAGCCGCATTTGACAATGCGTGCGAGGAAGCATTGCAGCAAATCAAAGATAAAAATTATGAGGAAATACTATTAGATGACGGCATGAGAACCATTTACAGATATGGTATTGCGTGCTATAAAAAGCGCTGTAAAGTAATTACGGGATAATTGCATATGAAAATGTTGTAATATCAATGAAAAAGGGAAAGAACAAATGCCTGATGGAGGTGAGTGCAGATGGAAATTCTCAGAGAAATTCGCCGTAGTGGATTTTCGTTTCAGCGCCTTTCTGGTATATACAGCGAACTGAATCAAATGAAAGGCGTACCTCAAAATCCTGTATATCATAGTGAGGGCGATGTTTTTCGGCATACGGAAATGGTATGTGACTGCCTTTTGGCACTCCCCGAATGGAGCGAACTGGAACAAGAGGAGCAGGAGCTGCTGTTTCTGGCAGCGGCTTTTCATGATATCGGCAAGGTTTTCTGTACAAAACAGGAGGATGGAAACTGGGTATCGCCCAATCATACAATTATTGGAGAAAAGAAGTTCCGATGGCTGGCATACAAAAATACGGAGCAGTTTGGACTGACTTTTTCCCAGCGGGAGAAAGCCGCCAAGCTGATTCGCTTTCACGGACTGCCAGTGTGGTTTTGGACAAAAGACAGAACGGCATTTGATTTGATCAAAGCGGCAGAAAGCATTCCGCTGCGGCTTTTGTATCTGCTTTCCAAGGCGGATGTACAGGGACGAGTGGCGAAAGAAGCGGACGAGCTGGAAGTGCAGGTGGCGTTATTTGCGGATTACGCTAAGGAATTGGGGATTTGGGAGCAGCCTTATGTGTTTGCGAATCCCTATACAAAGTATCAGTATTTTCACCGGGAGGGACTGTGGCATCAGACCGTGTTGTGTGACAGTACAGAATTTGACGTTGTCATGCTGTCTGGTCTGCCGCTTGCGGGAAAAGATACATGGATAGCAGAGCATGGCAGGGGACTGCCCGTTGTCTCGCTGGATGACATTCGCGAACAGATGGGCATTTCCCCTGCCAAAAATTCGGGCAGAGTGGCGCAGGCTGCCACGGAACAGGCAAGAATATATCTGAGAGGAAAACAGCCGTTTATCTGGAACGCGACAAACATTATTCAGGAGACCAGACAGCGGCTTGTTGGTCTGTTTGCCGGATATGGTGCGCGGGTGCATCTGCTGTATTTGGAAGCGCCTTATCAGGAATTATTTGCCAGAAACCAAAAAAGAGCACGCTATATCCCCGAGCCTGTATTGGAGGAAATGATTCGAAAATTAGAAATGCCGGCGCCGTGGGAGGCGTATGAGGTGATTTGGAGATTTTAATGCAAAAAGTACTTGACCCTCACGGAACGTCATGGAGTATCTTAGAAACTGTGAAGAAGCAGGAGGAGGATTGATATGATGACGGTAAAAGAGGTTTCAGAAATCACAGGCATCAGCGTGCGCACCCTTCATTATTATGACGAAATCGGACTGCTCACGCCGTCCGGGAAAAGTGAGGCAGGCTACAGGCTTTATGATGAGAAAGCGCTGGAACGGCTGCGGCAGATTTTATTTTTCCGCGAGTTTGACCTTCCACTGAAAGAGATTAAGGCTGTCATGGAGAATCCGTCTCTTGACAAAAATGAGATTCTGCAAATGCAGCGCCGGATGCTCCTGCGCAAAAAGGAGCGGATGGAGCGGCTGATTGCAAGCATTGACAGGCTTTTGAGAGGAGAGGAAAGAATGGATTTTGAGGTGTTTAGCAGGCGTGAGATGGAAGAAATTTGGGATTCAATGTACGAAAACTGCAATGAGGCGCAGAAGGCGATATTTATTTCCCATTATGGCAGCAAGGAAGCGTGGCGAAGGCAGTTTTTGGAAAGTGCAGCGTCAGAGGAAGCCCGGCAAAATTTTGCAAAAATAATCGAATGGTATGGGAGCAAGGAGCAGGCGATGGAGGCGCAGAAGAATCCTACAGATGCAGGACTGATGACCGCATATCAGAAACGCATTACAGCGATCATGGAGAAACTTGCGGACAAAATGGGGACAGATGTCAATGCGCTGGAAGTGCGGGAGCTGGTCGGTGAATATGACTTCGTGGCAAAGCAGCTGTACCAGATGGAGGATGTCACTGCATTGATGCTGGAACTGGCACAGGGATATCAGACCAATGAAATGATTCAGAAGGTGCAGGACAGTCTTTACGGGGACGGAACAACTGCGTATATCGGGCAGGCGATACAGGCGTTTTACACTGGGATAAAATAACGGATATTTTTTGTTTCTTTACAAGCGTATTGAATCCCATTATAATATAGTTGGTAGTTTGGTACTGTTCTTTATTCACTGTAGGAGGAAATGTTTGAGCGTACAAATGCTGGCGAAGAGAATATCTATATTCTTCTAAGACGATGAAAGATTGTATTAGTAAAGAAGGGAGAATAAAACAAAAAATGAATATGAAAAAGAAGAAAGCTGGAAGGCGTGCGCTTGCCATTGTCATAGTGGCTACACTGCTGACAGGCTGCCAGTCCAATGCTGGCAGCAGCGCAGAGACAGGAGCATTGAAGGAACAAATCGCGCAGCTGGAAAAACAGATTGCCGCATTAGAGCAGCAGGCAGCAAATAATAATGCAGCAAACAACAATGTAACGAAAGATAACGCCGCAGATGAAGTGCCGCCTGCGGCAGAGACTGCACCAGCGCAAACTGACACAAGTGTCGGAAATAGCCAGCAGCCGGACGCTTCCGATGAGGGGCTGACGACCTATACCATGCAAGAGCTGGAAAGCATGGTCGGTGCGTTTGTGCAAAAGGCGGATGCGGCGGCACCGAGTGGGTCAGCCGCGCAGGATCTGGAACAGTTTTTTGCCCTGAAACAAGAGGAAAAGCAGATTGATGACCTGCTTGACCATCATGAGGATGAGCTGGAAGAACTGTACAAGGTCCAATCCCTGACAAGAGAGGACTATAAACGGCTCGAACGGGAACTCGAGCGGCTGGAGGATAAGCTGGATGCCGCCGAAGACCAGCTAGAGTATATGTTTGGCATAGACGACTGACTACTTTGCGTACTGTCTAAAATCAATGTCATATCTTGTTCCCTGTGAGAACAGAACACCGCCTGTGAGCTGGATACGCAGGATAATGGTATTTTCATCGGCGAAGTTATTGTGGCCGTTGTCAATCCACGCCGCGAACGCGCTTCGCAGTTTTCGGGCGATATCCTTGTTCTCATTTTTACCGAAATAACCAAGGCTCGCGCCTTTCCCGTGTGCTGTAAACCAGTCTCCGGCTACTGCTACATTGGGATTTTGCGCGAGCTGTTTCATTTTACCTGAGAGGGCATGCGTGCATAGTGAATGAACCAGACAAAACGGATATGGAAATCAGATAATGGCTTGGGAAGTGAAGGATTCCAGAGTGCATTATTCTACAAGGAGGTAGGAAGATTTGGTAATACAACACAATATGAGTGCCTTGAATGCAAACAGAATGCTGGGGATCACTAGCTGGCATCTTGGAAAATCTGCTGAAAAGCTGGCGTCAGGTTATAAGATTAACAGGGCTGCCGATGATGCGGCAGGTCTCTCCATATCTGAGAAGATGCGCAAAAGAATCCGTGGACTTGACAAAGGAATGGAGAATGTTGAAGATGGCATTTCGCTGTGTCAGGTAGCAGACGGCGCGCTGAATGAAATTGCAGATATGCTTCAGCGTGCCCGTGAGCTCAGCATTAAAGCGTATAACGGCACAAATTCAAAAAGTGACAGAGGCATGATTCAGGATGAGATTAGCCAATGCATCAACGAGTTAGACAGAGTTTTTGAGACGACAAAATTTAATGAGATTTATATTTTTCGAAACGGCGGCAGGGTTCAGGGAGAGGTTTTTCATCCAGAGTCTTATACCGTGAAAGAAACTGTGGAGTTTTATAAAGATATGCCTTCATGGCTGAAAATCAATGACGCTGTCGTGGCACCGGGAACCTATCCCAAAATAGAGGTACATCCCAGTTATCTGACACAGCAGACACAGGATTTGACAGGCATCATGAAGCATGCGTTTGAACTTCGTGATGGTTCCAGTGTAAAAATATATTTTGGACCCAGACAAAACGGTATGACGTCTGACGGTTATCAGTGGGCTGGCGATTTTATCAAAATGAAGGCTGGTACGGATGCATATAAGGAACTGATGGACCCGGGACACGCATTTTACAAATATATTCAGAATCATTTGGATTCAAATGGAGATTATACAGGCTGGATGCCAACGCTTTCAGACAATGTGTCGGCTAAACTGGATTTTTCGGGACTGACCAATGTAAAAGACGCGTCAGAGCTCTATGGAAAGCTCAGTGAACTGGTGGGAACAGAGTTGGGAGGTCTTATCCCAGCCTGACAGCATTATTTACGATATCCAATTCTCTGAAGTGTGGTATTGATTATCTGATTGGGGAACAGTATTTATTTGAACAGGAAGCGATATCCAATGAAGCGATAGATAAAAAAATAGCGAAGGCTTTACAGTGCTGTTCGAAGGAAAAAAAAGAAAAAATATTAAAAATCATCGAGATTTTATAAGACGGGAGACAGAACCTGTGAAATTTACAGAGGCCAGATAGACAGTTACAAAAAGCTGTGATAGAATAAAAAATTATATGAAATCAAGGAGGAGAACAAGATGAACCCAGTAATACTATGTTATGAGAAATGCAGCACCTGCAAAAAAGCGCTAAAGTGGGTGGAGGAATCCGGCTATGAGGTGCAGGTGCGCCCCATCAAGGAAGAAAATCCGACAGCGGAGGAGTTAAAAGAATGGCATCAGACAAGCAGGCTGCCATTAAAGCGGTTTTTTAATACAAGTGGAAATCTGTATAAGGAATTGAAGCTCAAGGACAAACTGCCCGAAATGAGCGAGGAGGAGCAGTACCAGCTATTGTCCACAGATGGAATGCTGGTAAAGCGCCCCCTGCTGATTACTGAAAAAGGCGTTTGTCCGGGCTTTTCACAAGAGGAGTGGGCGAAACTGCTGGGATAATGCCAGATTCAGCCCTGTCTTTCGAACACCGGAATCTGCGCTAGCGGTGCGGGGCAGAGCAGCGTCTGTCCGCCCTCATAAAGCTGGCTGTCCACAAGGCATTTCCATGTGCTGGCGGGCAGATAGACCTCGCGCTCGCGCTGTCCCAATTGCAAAACCGGCGCGACTAAATACTGATTTCCAAACATATACTGGTCGTCCAATTCCCAGTAGAGGAAAAAATGATGAAAAATTCAGTTCGTTTGACACTTGTTGCACTTTTGTTTTATTTATTGCAGTCGCTTCTGTGCGGTATCATGATCGGGACATTCCGCATGAATGCAGTATGGGCTGAATTGTCAAGTGCCGTGGTGGTTGTGGCAGTTCTTGTTCTTATGATGAGAAAAAAAGAAGTGCTTTCTTATTATGGCATCTGTACAGGACAATGGGCGCATTTTATGAAAAACCAGTTCTTTCTCCTGCTTGTTCCGCTTGTAAATCTGCCATATTTATACAAAGCGGATTTTTCCAGCACAGAACTTCATATAGGCTTTTCGCTGATTCATAGTCTTTTTGTTGGTATTATGGAGGAACTGATTTTCAGAAGTTTTTTGTGCCGTTCGATCGAACAGCAGTCCAATGAGCAGAAGGCAGTTTTGGTTTCAAGTGTGATTTTTGGTGCGTTTCATTTACTGAATATTGGAAATATCCCGTTTGCTTTTGTCTTGCTACAGGTCTTGTATGCGTTTGCGGCTGGTGTTTCCTTTGCGGTAGTCTTTTACAAGACAAAAAGTATTCTGTTTTGCATGATGGTGCATACATTGGTTGATTTTCTCGGGTCATTTGAAGTACAGCCAATTTGGGAAGCAGAGGTTCTGGGGACGGTGGTTTGCTGTGCATGTGCCGGGTATGCGTACTTTTTTGTGCATAATCCAAGGCAGAGGAGCGAAGATTGTGCTTGAGCATTGATGGTGTTTCTCATATAATAAATATAGAGATAGAAGGAGATGACGCAATGGTTTTTTATATTTTGATGATCCTGTTTACGATGATTCTGTTTCGGAAAACGGAGCGTGCATTCACACAAGCCCCGAAGCTTGAAATCTTCTTTTGCTTGTCATGGTTTTTGTTTTATTTTTTGCTTGCCATGATGAGTATGCAGTTTGAGCTGCAGTTGGTAAATGAAATTTCAAACTGGCTTTTCTTTGTTTTGTTTCCGTTGCTGATTACAGCCAGATTGCGAAAAGAATCACTTAAAAAGACACTCCATGAAATCGGAATAAAGCGTTTTGATAAGAAAACAGGACTGAAAACGCTGTTGGTTTGTCTGATTTATATTGTTATTGTTTTCACAATGTTCAGTGCGGGGGAGGAAACAGATATCACGATAGAAGACATACCAAAAATAGTGGCATATTTACCGCTGTTTTGGATTTTAATGATTCTGACAGCCGGTTTTACAGAAGAGTTCTTCTTTCGGGGAGTTCTCCAGCGGTGTATGATGAATGCATTGAAACGCCCCTGTACAGCTATTCTGATTAGCAGCATTTTATTTGGTCTCTATCATTTTCCATTTGCATTTTATCTGTGGGAGGGTGTGTCAGGAAGTGTGATAGATTCGCTCAAAATGATTCTGACAGAACATGTTGCGGCAGGGATTGCTCATGGATTATTATACGATAAAACCAGTAAAAATCTCTGGAGCAGTATTCTTTTACATTCGCTGTCCAATGCAGCGATTATGGCGCTGGGGATTGGGGCATTACGATAGAAAGGGCTGTGTAACAGCTTCAAAGTGGAGGGGCGTATGGGCATTTATTTGAATCCGGGAAATATTAGTTTTGCGAAGACAGTCCGTTCGCAAGTTTATGTGGATAAGACAGGGCTGATTGCACATACAAATGATTATATCAATACAAGAGATCAATACCTCTGCATCAGCAGACCAAGGCGGTTTGGCAAATCCATGACCCTTGAAATGCTGGCGGCATACTACAGCCGTGGCTGTGATTCGAGGGCGCTGTTTTCCGGGTTTAAGATTGCACAGCACAAGGATTTTGAGAAGCATCTGAATCAATATGATGTGATTTATCTGAATATGCAGCAGTTTCTCATTGAGGCAGGCGCACAAGATGTGATAAAATACATTGAACAGGAAGTGCTCAGAGAGCTTCGAAAGGGATATGGAAAGTATCTGGACCGGGAGGGAATCCGATTTGCCGCCGCCCTGCGGGAGATTTTTTCAGAGACAGGAAGGCAGTTTGTATTTCTGATTGACGAGTGGGACTGTGTGATGCGCGAGCGGCAGGAATCCGAAGCGATGCAAAAGCAGTATCTTGATTTTCTGCGCAATCTGTTAAAAGATCAGCCGTATGTAGCGCTTGCCTATGTGACGGGGATTCTGCCGGTAAAGAAATACGGTCTGCACTCGGCGCTGAATATGTTCTGGGAGTATTCTATGACAGACCAGAGTCTGTTTGAGGAATATACGGGGTTTACAGAAAGTGAAGTGAAAGCGCTGTGTGAGCAGTTTGAGATGGATTTTGCAGAGACAAGCAGCTGGTATGATGGATATACCTTTACGGAATTTCAGCATATTTATAATCCAAAGTCAGTGGTGGAGGCGATGCGCCGTCATAGGTTTTCAAACTACTGGACATCGACAGAGACGTATGAGGCGCTCAAGATCTACATGGAAATGGATTTTGACGGTCTGCGGGCAGATATCGTACAGATGCTCGGCGGGGGGCGCGTCAGGGTCAACACGCGCAGTTTCCAGAATGACATGCGTAATTTTCATACAAAGGATGATGTGCTGACGTTGTTGATTCATCTGGGATATCTAGGCTATGATTCCAATGAAAAAGAAGCATTTATTCCAAATAAAGAGATCATAGAGGAGTTTGAAAATGCGATGAGCGTTGGCGGTTGGCCAAATGTGATGAATGTGCTGAAGGCATCTGAGAAGCTCCTTGAAGATACCCTGCGGGGCGATGCGGAGAGCGTGGCAAAGGAGCTGGACAAGGCACACAGCGAAGTGGCTTCGATTCTGACCTACAATGATGAAAACTCGCTAGGCTGTGCAGTTGGGCTTGCGTATTACAGTGCGCGGAAGGACTATAAACTCATTCGGGAGCTTCCGGCGGGGAAAGGGTTTGCAGACATCGTATTTTTACCGCTGCCGCACACAAAGAAACCAGCGATGATCGTAGAGTTAAAGTATGACAGAAGTGTCCGTGCGGCGATACAGCAGATCAAGGACAGACAGTATACACAGGCGTTTGAAGGGTATACAGGAGAGATCTTACTGGTCGGTGTGAACTATAATAAGAACACCCCGGATAAGCCACACAGCTGTGTGATTGAGCGGGTGGGGAAAGCGGATTTGTAGGAGGGAAGTATGGGCATTTATTTGAATCCGGGAAATATTAGTTTTGCAAAGACAATTCGTTCGCAAGTTTATGTGGATAAGACAGGGCTGATTGCACATACAAATGATTATATCAATACAAGAGATCAATACCTCTGCATCAGCAGACCAAGGCGGTTTGGCAAATCCATGACCCTTGAAATGCTGGCGGCATACTACAGCCGTGGCTGTGATTCGAGGGCGCTGTTTTCCGGGTTTAAGATTGCACAGCACAAGGATTTTGAGAAGCATCTGAATCAATATGATGTGATTTATCTGAATATGCAGCAGTTTCTAATCCGGGCAAAAAAGCAGGAGGTCACGCAGTATCTGGAACAGGCAGTGCTTGAGGAATTAAGAGAGGTGTATGGAAACTGTTTTTCTGAGCAGATTACGGAGCTGGCAACCGCACTGGAAAAAATTTTTGTAAAAACACAAAAGCAGTTTATATTCCTGATTGACGAGTGGGACTGTGTGATGCGCGAGCGGCAGGAATCCGAAGCGATGCAAAAACAGTATCTTGATTTTCTGCGCAATCTGTTAAAAGATCAGCCGTATGTAGCGCTTGCCTATGTGACGGGGATTCTGCCGGTAAAGAAATACGGTCTGCACTCGGCGCTGAATATGTTCTGGGAGTATTCTATGACAGACCAGAGTCTGTTTGAGGAATATACGGGGTTTACAGAAAGTGAAGTGAAAGCGCTGTGTGAGCAGTTTGAGATGGATTTTGCAGAGACAAGCAGCTGGTATGATGGATATACCTTTACGGAATTTCAGCATATTTATAATCCAAAGTCAGTGGTGGAGGCGATGCGCCGTCATAGGTTTTCAAACTACTGGACATCGACAGAGACGTATGAGGCGCTCAAGATCTACATGGAAATGGATTTTGACGGTCTGCGGGCAGATATCGTACAGATGCTCGGCGGGGGGCGCGTCAGGGTCAACACGCGCAGTTTCCAGAATGACATGCGTAATTTTCATACAAAGGATGATGTGCTGACGTTGTTGATTCATCTGGGATATCTAGGCTATGATTCCAATGAAAAAGAAGCATTTATTCCAAATAAAGAGATCATAGAGGAGTTTGAAAATGCGATGAGCGTTGGCGGTTGGCCAAATGTGATGAATGTGCTGAAGGCATCTGAGAAGCTCCTTGAAGATACCCTGCGGGGCGATGCGGAGAGCGTGGCAAAGGAGCTGGACAAGGCACACAGCGAAGTGGCTTCGATTCTGACCTACAATGACGAAAACTCGCTGGGGTGTGCCGTCGGGCTTGCGTATTACAGCGCACGCAAAGACTATAAGCTCATACGGGAACTTCCGGCGGGAAAAGGATTTGCAGACATCGTGTTTTTACCGCTGCCGCACACAAACAAGCCAGCCATGGTCGTAGAATTAAAATATGACAGAAGTGTCCGTGCGGCGATACAGCAGATCAAGGACAGACAGTATACACAGGCATTTGAAGGGTATACGGGAGAAATCTTACTGGTCGGCGTGAACTATAATAAGAATACCCCGGATAAGCCGCACAGCTGTGTGATTGAGCGGGTGGAGAAAGCGGATTTGTAGGAGATATAGTAGAAAAGAAGATTCACAGCTTTTGAAGATAACGGGAGGGAAGGATGGGCATTTATTTGAATCCGGGAAATCATGCTTTTGCGGAAGCTATTTGCTCTAAAATATATATAGACAAAACAGGACTGATTGCATGTACGAATGAATTGATAAAAACAAAAGAAAAATATCTTTGCATTAGCAGGCCAAGGCGGTTTGGCAAATCCATGACACTTGAAATGCTGGCGGCGTACTATAGCTGCGGCTGTGACTCAAGAGAGCTGTTTGCAGGGTTCAAGATAGCACAGCACAAGGATTTTGAAAAACATCTGAATCAATATGATGTGATTTATCTGAATATGCAGCAGTTTCTAATCCGGACAAAAAAGCAGGAGGTCACGCAGTACCTGGAACAGGCAGTGCTTGAGGAATTAAGAGAGGTGTATGGAAACTGTTTTTCTGAGCAGATTACGGAGCTGGCAACCGCACTGGAAAAAATTTTTGTAAAAACACAAAAACAGTTTATTTTTCTGATTGACGAGTGGGACTGTGTGATGCGGGAACGTCAGGAATCGGAGGCAATGCAGAAGCAGTATCTTGATTTTATGCGCGATCTGTTAAAAGACCAGCCATATGTTGCGCTTGCCTATGTGACGGGAATCTTACCTGTAAAAAAATATGGGCAGCATTCTGCGCTGAATATGTTCTGGGAGTATTCTATGACCAATCAAAAAATGCTTGAGGAGTATACAGGCTTTACAGAGAATGAGGTGAAAGCACTTTGTGAACGGTATGAGATGGATTTTGATGAGATCAGCAGCTGGTATGATGGATATCGGTTTAAGAAGTATAAACATATTTATAACCCAAAGTCTGTCGTGGAGGCAATGACCTGTCAGGACTGCTCGAATTACTGGACCTCGACAGAGACTTATGAAGCACTTAAAATCTACATGGAAATGGATTTCGACGGGCTGCGTTCAGATATCGTGCAGATGCTTGGCGGGGGACGCGTCAGAGTGAACACGCGCAGTTTCCAGAATGATATGCGTAATTTTCACACAAAGGATGATGTGCTGACGCTGTTGATTCATCTGGGATATCTAGGCTATGACTCGATTGAAAAGGAAGCGTTTATTCCAAATAAAGAGATTATCGAGGAGTTTGAGAATGCCATGAGCGTCGGCGGCTGGCCAAATGTGATGAATGTGTTGAAGGCATCTGAGCAGCTCCTTGAAGATACCCTGCGGGGCGATGCAGAAAGTGTGGCAAAAGAGCTGGACAAGGCACACAGCGAAGTGGCTTCGATTCTGACCTACAATGATGAAAACTCGCTGGGGTGTGCCGTCGGGCTTGCGTATTACAGCGCACGCAAAGACTATAAGCTCATACGGGAGCTGCCGTCGGGAAAAGGCTTTGCAGACATCGTATTTTTACCGCTGCCGCACACAAACAAGCCAGCGATGGTCGTAGAGTTAAAATATGACAGAAGTGTCCGTGCGGCGATACAGCAGATCAAGGACAGGCAGTATACACAGGCATTTGAAGGGTATACGGGAGAAATCTTACTAGTCGGCGTGAACTATAATAAGAATACCCCGGATAAGCCGCACAGCTGTGTGATTGAGCGGGTGAGAACCAGCCACAGCGGATAAGGGATTTTGAGCAGATTTCAACAATTTCTGAAAACAGATTGATACGAATTTGCTTGTGACAGCATTGATGGGGGCATCTCCCGAAGCAAATCATTTTTGTGACAGCTCTGGACGACTTTGTGTTTCAGGCATTTGACGTAGGGGCGTTCCATTATCTGGTAAAGCCTTTTGATGACGGAAAATTCTCAGAGGTATTGAAAAATGCTGTAAAAGAGTTGCAGGACAGAATAAAGCTCGAGAATGCAGGCAGGAAAAGGAAAATGCCGGGCCTGATGATAACCGCAGGGGGAGAACATTTTCCCCTGATTTTGAGAAGAGACTACAAGAGTCAGAGAATAGGGGATAAAAATGCGTAAAGTATGGCAGGTAACCAGCAAAGATTATCTGCCATGAACAAATTCATTACCGGTCAACGGTAAACAGTACATATCTTTTTTCTGCCGCCGCGATTTTCCAGAACTCCAGACTATCCTGTAAATACGCCCATGTGTATTCAAAATCCTCGTCGTCTAACGCAGAGCCGTAGTCTTCCTCGTCGATTTTGTCATAACACTGCCGGCATTCCTCCTTGGTTCTGTTGGGGAGCGCTTGGGCGATCTCGGCTGCCTGCTGGGGCGTTTTCAAGATAATATATGCATCGTCTTCCTCATCGGGAATGGTGACCTCCCCGGAAGGTTCGCGCACAAGTCCATATACAAATTCACCGCCAAAAATTACATTGCATAAAGGGGGATACTGGTTTTCAAAGTTTAGACTGCCGTCTGTCAGCATACGGTGCATGGCATCCCACGATTGATCTAATTCACAGACATATTCAGGAAAATCATTCCAGAAATTTTCTTCGATCTCGTTATGCATGTAGTAGGCACGCTCTGTGCGTTCCACGTTGAGAAAGGTTTCAAGTTCCTGTTCATTTAATGCAAATAAAACAGCTAGACATCCCATAAGATCTACCTCCGATTGAATAGGAGCTGTTCATGCCCATGTGCAGAACAGCTTGCATCTATTATAACATGATTTTATTCTGAATGAAACAGGCAGATTGGAAAAATACGCTTGAAATCCCTCAAAATATATGATATATTGATAAAAATGTAACCAAAGTATACGCATTACATACACTATACCAACAAACTCTTTGCACTGCATTCATACTACAGTACAAACTGAGCAGGCCGGGGCAGTACCCTTGGAGCCGGGTCGCATTGCGACAGTGGATTTTGCACATCCGCGGGACAGTAGTTGCTAATACTGATACGTGGGTGTGTTTTTTGTCCCGTTTTTCAGGAATATAGACACATTGCCAGTACTGGCGCATACTGGAACTGATACATATGAGAACTGATGTCTACAGAAAGGCGGGATTTCTATGAAATTAAAATTGAAATCAGAAAACGAATTTGAAAAGGCAGCCATGAAAGTTTCTGCGGTGAGCATTGTGGCAAATGTCCTGCTGTCCGCATTTAAACTGCTTGCGGGGATACTTGCCTCTTCCGGGGCGATGGTCAGTGATGCGATACACTCCGCGTCGGATGTGATCAGCACCGTTGTTGTCATCATCGGAATCCGGCTGTCAGGAAAGGCATCGGACAAAGAACATCCCTACGGGCATGAGCGCATGGAATGCGTGGCGGCAATTATCCTTGCGACGATTCTGGCATTTACGGGACTGGGCATCGGCTATACAGCCGTCGCAAAAATTTTATCTGGAAATTATGGGGAACTCACAGTGCCGGGCGTGCTCGCGCTTGTGGCAGCGGTCGTGTCGATTGCGGTGAAGGAGGGCATGTACTGGTATACCAGAAGTTATGCGAAAAAGATCAATTCAAGTGCACTGATGGCGGATGCGTGGCATCATCGCTCGGATGCGCTCTCATCTGTCGGTGCACTGGTCGGCATTGCGGGGGCAAGGCTTGGCTATCCGGTTTGTGACGCCATTGCCAGCCTGTGTATTTGCTTTTTTATTGAGAAGGCGGCGTATGATATTTTTAAGGACGCCATTGATAAGATGGTTGACAAGGCCTGTGATGAGAAGCTAGAGGACAGCCTGAAAAACTGTGCGCTGGAACAGGAGGGGGTGCTCGGTGTAGACCTTCTGCGCACAAGGGTTTTTGGCAACCGCGTCTATGTGGATATTGAGATCAGCGCAGACGGCGATGCATCGCTCCGGGATGCGCACAAGATTGCGGAGCATGTGCATGACGCCATAGAGCAGAGCTTTTCCAGTGTAAAACACATTATGGTACATGTAAATCCAGTGGATACTTGAAAGAGTATCCACTTTTTATGCACACGGGCACCCAGCAGAGGAAGATGGCGCTTCCCTGCTCGGTTTACGTAAAAGACAGTGTGAACACGGTAAACGCACGATTTTATGTCTATCCGTCAAAGAAAAAATCTGATATATTATATTTAGTAACTGACAATCCCCGCACAATCGTGTACAATTATTTCTATACTTCATGAAAGGAAATGATTGGTATGTCAGGTATGGAAAATAATTTTTCACTGGTCAGATGTATGGAGGAGGTTCCGGATCCGAGAGCCCCATATAACCAAAAGCACAAGTTTCTTGACATAATCGTAATTGCAGTCACGGCAATCCTCTGCGGCATGGATACATGGAACGAGATAGAAGACTGGGCAAAATCTAAAAGGGAGTGGCTTGGGTCATTTCTGGAACTGCCTGGCGGGATACCCTCCCATGATACAATAAACAGGGTATTTCAGATGATAGACCCCGAAAAGTTCCATGATGCCTTTTTCCGGTGGACGGGAGCCGTTGCCGGGAAAATAGAAGGTGTTGTCGCCATTGACGGGAAAACTGTCCGCAGGAGCAGGGATGATGCAAAAGGGAACCGTCCGGCACATGTGGTGAGCGCATGGGCCTGTGAAGCGTCCCTCGTGCTGGGGCAGCTGAAGGTGGATGAGAAAACAAACGAGATCAAGGCCATCCCAGAACTGCTGGACATTCTGTGCCTGAAAGGCTGTGTGGTAACGATAGATGCCATGGGGACCCAGAAGGAGATAGCGGAAAAAATCATAGATAAGGAAGCGGACTATATCCTGCAGGTAAAAGGGAACCAGGAGCGCCTTATGGAGGACATCGTCCTGTATTTTGAAAAGGATGTATTCGCCTGTAAGAAGAAAGAGCTTGCAGAAGAAGGACGGTACTACAAAGATGTATGTTTTGACCATGGAAGGCAGGAAACAAGAGAATATTATGTAGAAAACGAAATCGGCTGGCTTAAAGCGGACCATCCAGAATGGAAAGGGCTGAGCGGGATAGGGGCATGTGTATCAACCGTAACAGAAAAAGGAGTTGCAACACAAAGCATTTCTTACTCCATATACAGCCGAAGCGGGATGGGAGCCGAGGAATATGGAAAGTGCAAAAGGGCGCACTGGGGAGTAGAGAACAGCCTGCATTGGGTGCTGGACATAGGATTCCGAGAAGATGAGAGCAGGATAAGGGCCGGGAATGCGGCAGAAAATGTAAATGTGCTGCGCCATATAGGCACCAACCTTCTGAAGCAGGAAAAAAGCTGTAAGATGGGAATTGCAAGCAAAAGGAAGAAATGCGGGTATGACCCAGATTATCTTTATAAAGTGCTTGGAGGGCTGAATACAGGTCTTGATTGAGAAACAGAAGAAAAATTTGTTTATAGATTATTTATAAAGCATGCGTTTACCGTGACAGTGTGAAAACAAGGGTTTGACAGAATCGGGCTGTCGTGTTACGGTATAGAGAGTGAGATTGGAGGTTATGATGGAATACAACAAAGGTGAAGGAATCGGTAAAAAAATTGTGGAGGGGCTTCTCGTAAGCTTTGTGATAATGGGGCTGTTTTTTCTGTTGCAGCTGCTGATCGCTTTGGTGGGCGTGATGGCGGCGGTGACGGCGGGTATGCTTGAGACGGGAATGGACGCGCAGGATGCCCAGCGCGCCGCCATGCAGATTGTGATGGATGGAAATTATATGACCCTGCTGACAGTGGTGTCCACTTTTGCGATGGCAGTATTTTCAGTGCCCGCGTACTGGCTGGTCTGGGGCAGGCATAAAACAGCGCAGGACAAGCAGTATTTTCGGAAGCAGGTACTGCGGCTCAGAACATTTTCCATGATTGTCATTGGGTGTGTGGGGCTGTATTATCTGGCGCTTCTGATTGCGGCGGTGATCGCTGTGGCAAGCCCGCAGACGATGGAGGATTATACGGACATGATGGAGTCTGCGCTTGGCGGAAGCCAGATTCTGGCAATGCTTGCAGCGGTGATCTTGGCGCCAGTCAATGAAGAGTGCATAATGAGAGGATTGATTCTCAAGCATTTGCAGCGGTATTTTTCGACACCTGCAGTGATATTGATACAGGCAGTGATGTTTGGCATTTTTCATGCAAACTGGGTGCAGGGGCTCTATGTGCTCCCCGTGGGCGCAGCGCTCGGATATGTGGCGGTGAAGTCCCGGTCTGTGCTGCCATGTATTTTTATGCATTTATTATATAATTCGCTCTCCTTTGTGGTGGTGATGCTTCCGCCATTCTGCCAGACAGGCGCTTTTGCCATCGGTGCAGTCGTGGTGAGCGCGGCGGCAGTGTGGTATCTGGGAAGGACGGCACAGACAGAGCAGGAGCAGACGATTTAGGAGGAGACAGGTCAATATGGCAGTTCGAAAATCTGACAAGAGGACAGCACTTTTTGAAAGTGTACCAATACCAAAGGCAGTCGCATCGCTTTGCGTTCCCACGATTATCAGCTCGCTGGTGATGGTGCTCTACAATCTGGCGGACACGTATTTTGTGGGGATGTTAAATGACCCTGTGCAAAACGCGGCGGTGACGCTCGCAGGGCCTGTATTGCTTGCGTTCAACGCGGTCAACAACCTGTTTGGCGTGGGCAGTTCGAGCATGATGAGCCGGGCGCTGGGGCGCAAAGATTATGACACGGTGCACCGAAGCTCTGCCTTTGGCTTTTACTGTGCACTGGTGTGCGGCGCGGTCTTTTCGCTGCTGTGCACTGTGGGCAAGGCGCCGCTTCTGGTGCTTTTGGGCGCAGATGAGGTGACGTTGCAGGCGACCTCGGCATACATGCACTGGACTGTCACTTGGGGCGCAGTGCCCGCGATTTTGAATGTGGTGATGGCGTATATGGTGCGCTCGGAGGGGGCGGCGTTTCACGCGAGCGCCGGGACGATGAGCGGCTGTCTCTTGAATATTGTGCTGGACCCGATATTAATTCTGCCGTGGGGATTTGGCATGGGGGCAGCAGGCGCAGGGCTTGCCACGTTTATCTCGAATTGTGTGGCGTGTACGTATTTCTTTATACTGATCTATATCAGGCGCAACAGTACTTGTGTGTGCCTGCGCCCGTCACAGTTTTGTCTCAGGGGCGCGATCGTGCTCGGCGTGTGCGGTGTGGGCATTCCGGCTTCTATTCAGAATCTGCTGAATGTGACGGGAATGACGATCTTAAACAATTTTACGTCAGTATTCGGCGCGGATGCGGTCGCAGCGATGGGCATTACACAAAAGATTTATATGGTGCCGATGTATGTCTGCATGGGGGTTTCGCAGGGCATCATGCCGCTTGTGAGCTATAATTATGCCAGCGGAAACCAGAAGCGCATGAAGGCAGCGATTGTGTTTGCGGGCGAGATCAGTATCGGCTTTATCACGGCGGCGGCAGTGTTTTTCTTTCTCGACGCCGAGGGTGTCGTGCGGTTTTTTATGAACAATCCGTCGATCATAGACTATGGAATACGGTTTCTGCGGGGATTTTGTCTCGGACTGCCGTTTTTGTGTATGGATTTTCTTGCAGTCGGCGTGTTTCAGGCGCTTGGTTTTGGGAAAAATGCGCTTGTCTTTGCCATTATGAGAAAAATTGTGCTGGAGATTCCGGCGCTGTATCTGTTGAATTACCTGTTTCCGCTGTATGGGCTTGCCTATGCGCAGTTTGTTGCGGAGTTTGTGCTTGCGGCCGCAGCGGTGGTGGAGCTTTTGCTGATCTTTCGCAGGCTTGGCAGGAAACAGGAGGAGGTTGAGGATGTATAGAATGTGGAGGAATAGGAGAAGATGTTTGAATTAGGTAAAAAACAGCCGCTGCTCATTGTGAAGGAACTGGATTTTGGCGTATATCTGGGAGAAGAGATCAATGCTGCCATCGAGGACAGGGTGCTGCTGCCCAAAAAGCAGGTGCCGCAGGGGAGCAGGATTGGCGACAGCATTGAGGTGTTTTTGTACAAGGATTCCAAGGACCGGATTATTGCGACGACAAACACGCCGCTTCTGAGCGTAGGCGGGATAGGGAAGCTCAGAGTCTCACAGGTGACAAAGATTGGCGCTTTTCTGGACTGGGGGCTTGAGAAGGATGTATTACTTCCATATAAAGAGCAGACCGCGAAGGTTCAGGAGGGTGATGAAGTGCTGGTGGCGCTCTATGTTGACAAGAGCAGCCGTCTTGCCGCCACGATGAAGGTGTACCGCTATCTGCAACGCACCAGTGCGTATCAGAAGGAGGATGTCGTGCGCGGTACGGTCTACGAGATCCGGCAGGATATGGGCGCTTTTGTGGCGGTAGATGACCGTTTTTCGGCGCTGATTCCAAACAGGGAGCTCTATGGAGAGATCAAAGTGGGCGATGTGGTGTCCGCCCGCGTGTCTGCGGTCAAAGAGGATGGCAAGCTGGATTTGAGCCTGCGCGAGAAGGCGTATCTACAGATTGGAAAGGATGCGGAGAAGCTTGTCAGGCTGATGGAGGACGGCGGTGCGCTGCCGTTTACGGACAAGGCAGACCCGGAGCTGATTCGCGCCAAGACGGGCATGAGCAAGAATGAGTTTAAGCGGGCAGTCGGCAATCTGCTGAAGAACCAGAAGATTGTCATAAACGCGGACAGCATCAGCCTCAAATAATTTTTATACAAAAGAAACAGCCCTTGGGGCTGTTTCCAGACAGTATGCAGTCCATTACACACTGATGTCGATATTGGCGCCGATGCCGGGATTGACAGAGAGCTCCATCGCGGAAGCGTCGAGCATCTCTGTCATCGCAGCGGAGACAGATTCTGCCTGATCCATTGTTTTTGCCAGCATGGCTGTGCCAACATCACTCAGAAGGTTTGTCTGAGCCATACGCATTGAAAGACCCGGTATATCCATAAGCAACCCTCCATTCCTGCTTATTTGGCAGCTCCTGTTGTACAAAACAGGAGCTGCTACGATATGTATTTCGGTAGAAACTGCCGAAAGCTAAAGAGCAGGAACAAAGACATTTAAAAAATGCATAAAAAAGTTGTCGTCAGCTATAGATTTATTTGTATAAATGTATTAAAATGAAAACAGAATGCGAGGAAAAGGACGAGACACAACTGTCTTTTTTGTGGATAATGTATAAGAAGGAGAGGGGCATATGATTTCAAATCAGATTATGCAGAATACCATCGAGGGTATCAAGGCGATTGCAAGAGTGGAGCTTTTTGTGGCGGATATCGATGGTAAATTGGTGGCTTCCACCAAAACGACCGGAAACAGCTTTGAGGGTTCCGTGATAGAGTTCGTAAAGTCAGCCGCAGACAGCCAAGAGATACAGGGATGCCAGTTCTTTAAAATTTATGACGACCAGCAGTTAGAGTATATCCTGATCGCCAACGATGCGGGGGAGAATGCCTATATGGTGGGAAAGATGGCAGCCTTCCAACTGCAAAATCTGATGGTGGCATACAAGGAGCGTTTTGACAAGGACAATTTCATCAAAAATCTGCTCTTGGACAACCTTCTGCTGGTGGACATCTACAGCCGCTCGAAGAAGCTTCATATACAGACGGATGTGAAACGCGCTGTTTTGATCGTCGAGTCCCAGAATGGGAAAGATGCAAATATATTAGAAAAGGTGCGCGAGAATTTCGGGCAGAATGGCAGGGATTTTGTGACCGCAGTCGATGAGAACAATGTGATTGTTGTCAAGGAGATTGCGGACACGGAGACAAACCGCGACATTGACAAGTATGCGTGGGCGATTGAGGACAGTCTGGTCAAGGACGGCATCAAGGATGTGCATATCTCCTATGGAACCAATGTGAAAGAGATCAAGGAGGTCAGCCGTTCGTACAAGGAGGCGAAGATGGCGCTTGACGTGGGTAAGATCTTCTTTGCCGAGCGGGATATTATCGCGTACAGTGAGCTGGGGATTGGGCGTCTGATCTATCAGCTGCCGATTCCGCTGTGCAAGATGTTCATCAAGGAAATTTTTGGCGGAAAGAGCCCGGATGATTTTGATGAGGAGACACTCACGACCATCAACAAATTTTTTGAAAATTCACTGAATGTATCAGAAACCTCAAGGCAGCTTTTTATTCACCGCAACACCTTGGTTTACAGGCTGGATAAGCTGCAAAAGAGCACAGGGCTGGATTTGAGAATTTTTGAGGATGCGATCACGTTCAAGATCGCGCTGATGGTGGTGCGGTATATGAAATATATGGAATCTTTTGAATATTAATGAATAACAGGAGTGGAGCGAAAAGTTGAAAACGACAGGAACAAGAAGGCGTTCGGGTGCCGGCGCCAGCGATAAGGCGATCGTGATGGAGCATGTGAGTAAGGCTTACACGGTGGGCGTGCCGGCATTAAATGATGTCAATCTGCATATAAATAAAGGAGAATTTGTTTTTATCGTGGGCGACAGTGGGTCGGGCAAATCGACGCTGATCAAGCTGCTGCTGCGGGAGCTTCTGCCTACATCGGGAAAAATCGTTGTCAATGGGACAGATGTGGTCAGGCTCAAGAGACGTGCAATACCAAAGTTTCGCAGGAGTCTGGGGGTGGTGTTTCAGGATTTCCGGCTCTTGAAGGACAGGAATGTATATGACAATGTCGCTTTTGCGCAGCGCATTATCCAGATGCCAAACAGGGAAATCCGCAAAAATGTGCCCTCGATTCTATCGACGGTGGGGCTTGCGGGAAAGTACAAGGCAAGGCCCAAGCAGCTTTCCGGCGGGGAACAGCAGCGCGTGGCGCTCGCGCGGGCGCTTGTCAACAAGCCGCAGATTCTGCTTGCAGACGAGCCGACAGGAAATTTAGACCCCAAAAACTCATGGGAGATCATGAACCTGTTAGAAAAGATAAATAACAATGGAACCACTGTTCTGGTAGTCACGCACAACCGTGAGATTGTCAATGCCATGCAGAAGCGGGTGATCACGATGAAGAAGGGCATCATTGTCAGTGATGAGGAGAAGGGTGGTTACATCGATGAGGATTAATACATTATTTTACTGCATATGGCAGGGAATACGCAATATTTTTAAGAATAAGTGGTTTACGCTGGCATCTGTGGCAACGATCTCTGCGTGCCTGTTTCTGTTTGGACTGTTTTATTCCATTCTGACGAACTTTCAGCATATGGTAAAGAATGCGGAGCAGGGGCTCTGTGTCAGCGCACTGCTCGAAGCGGGGCTGAGCGACGAGCGTGTGGCGGAAATCCGCGGTATGATTGTGCGCAGGACAGAGGTCAGCAATGTAGACTATGTGTCCGCAGAGGATACATGGGCACAGTTTGTCGAGGAGAACAAGCTTGGAGATGTCAGCTTTTACACAGAGAATCCGCTTGAGGACTGTGCGCATTTTGACATTTATCTGAGTGATGTGTCCATGCAGAATGCATTGGTAAACTATCTCGAATCCATCGAAGGCATCCGCAAGATTAACCAGTCGTTTCTCACAGCGCAGGCACTCACGGGGGTCAATGCCATCATTGGCTATGTCTCGATTGGCATCATCATTATATTGTTTTTGGTTTCGATCTTTTTGATCAGCAATACCGTTGCCATCGGAATTTCTGTCAGAAAAGAAGAGATACAGATTATGAAGTACATTGGCGCGACAGACTTTTTTACAAGGGCGCCGTTTGTGATTGAAGGAATGCTAATCGGCGTGATCGGGTCTTTTATTCCGCTGATTGCAGTGTATTTTATCTATAATGAAGCAATGATGTATGTGGCAAAGCGTTTTCCGTCCTTGTCACAGCTTTTGGCATTTCTGCCAGTGGAGACCGTTTTTACAAACCTCGTGCCCGTGTGTATCGGTCTGGGCGTGGGAATTGGTTTTATCGGAAGTTTTACAACAGTAAGAAAGCACCTGAGCGTGTAATGAAAGGGCAGGTTTTATGCAGAAAAGGCACAAAAGCTACTACAGGGATAGAAGAGTGGCATTTTTGATGGCGGTGGTCCTCTTCGCGGCGGCAATGTCTGTGGGGACACCGTCGTTTGTCAGCCGGGCGGACAATATATCAGATCTCAAGAAGAGCATTGAACAGAAGCAGCAGGAGATCAAGGACGCACAAAACCAGAAAAAGCAGCTACAGTCAGGAATGACAGATGTCAAATCCATTATCAGTGATCTCGAACAGTCCAAGAAAGACCTAGCGGCGTATGTGACACAGCTTGACGGCAATCTTGCGGAGGTTCAGTCCAGAATCTCAGAGATCAAGGAGATGATTACACAGAAGGAAGCGGATATCGCACAGACGATGGAAGAGCTCGACGCGGCGGTTGCAAGAGAGGAAACGCAGTATCAGGGCATGAAGGGGCGCATCAAGAGCATGTACGAGCGCGGTGATTACTTTTACTTCGAGGCGATCCTCAATGCGCGGTCGTTTGGTGATATGTTAAACCGTGTGGATTACGTGGAGAAAGTATCGGAATCGGACAAACGGATGTTTGAAGAATTTCGTGCGACAAGGGAATATGTCGAAGTGTGCAAGGCACAGCTAGAGTCGGAGCAGGAGCTTTTGGAGGAAGCGAAGAAGAATGTCGAGGCGGAGGAGGCATCCTTAGAGAGTCTCATCACGCAAAAACAGGCAGATATCAAGGCATATGAGACTGATATCAGCAACAGAGAGCAGCTTCTGCGGGAATACGAGGCGGAGATCGCGGCGCAGAACGCTGAGATCAAGGAGCTTGAGGAGATTTCCAAGACCTTGCAGAAACAGCTTGAGGAGGCAAATGCGAAGAAGAAGACCTATGACGGCGGCATGTTTGCGTGGCCTGCGCCCTCCTACACGAGGATTTCTGACGAGTACGGCGAGCGGATGCACCCGACCCTGAATGTCAAGAAGTTTCACAATGGACTGGACCTCGCAGCGCCGGGTGGCTCCCCGATTCTTGCGGCGTACAACGGGACGGTGGTTGCAGCCTCCTACAGCAGCACGATGGGAAATTATATCATGCTGTACCATGGCGATAATCTGTATACCATCTATATGCATGCGTCAAAACTGTATGTCTCACAGGGGGCGGAGGTCACGAAGGGGCAAAAGATTGCCGCAGTGGGCACGACAGGAAGGTCTACAGGAAATCATCTGCATTTTGGCGTCAGATTAAATGGAAATTATGTAAATCCGTGGAATTATCTGAAATAATAGAATAAGAGGTTATAGAATGCAAAACCAAACGAATAAGTCAACGACCAAATATTATATTATCGGCATTGCCACAGGCATTTTGGCGGCGGTCGCACTCACACTTGGCATTGTGGGGATGGTGCGGTTTTTCCATGTGATTCTGCCGCTTGGCAGGGGAAATGCGATGGCAGGTGCACACATCACAGACAGGAATGTGGAGAAAAAGCTCGCGCTTCTCGAGGATACGATTCAGAAATATTTCTGGAAGGATGTCGAGGAAGAGACGCTGGAAGATGGGCTTTACAGAGGGCTTCTGCGTTCGCTTGAGGACCCGTACAGCGTCTATTATACGAATGAGGAGCTGGTCGCATTACAGCAGCAGACAGAGGGCATTTACTATGGAATCGGCGCCTATATTCAGGACGGGGACAAAGGGTATGTGCAGATCAACGGCGTGATCAAAGATACACCTGCTGAGGCGAGCGGTCTGATGAAGGGCGACTATATCTATAAAGTAAACGGCGAGGATATGCTGGACAAAGACAAATCTTATGTTGTGAGCAAAATCAAGGGGGAAGAGCACACCTATGTGAAGCTTACGGTTATCAGGGAGAGCGCGCCGGAACCGCTTGAGATCGACGTGGAGCGGCTCAAGATTGAGAGTCCTACCGTGGAGTATGAGATGCTTGACAACGGTATGGCATATATCCAGCTCATCGAGTTTGACCTCGTGACTACCGGGCAGTTTGAGGCTGCCTATGAGCAGGCGCAGGCGGATGGCATGAAGGGGCTCATCCTTGACCTGCGGGGCAATCCGGGCGGAAACCTGTCTACAGTCTGCGATATAGCACGCATGATTCTGCCTAAAGGGCTGATCGTCTATACAGAGGATAAATATGGGAAGCGCGAGGAATATACCTGCAAGGGTGAGAATGCCATCAACGTGCCGCTGGTCGTGCTCACAGACGGATTCAGCGCGAGCGCGTCGGAGATTCTTGCGGGAGCGGTGAAGGATTATCAGATTGGCACGCTGGTGGGGACAACGACCTTCGGCAAGGGAATTGTCCAGAAAGTGATCAATCTGTCGGATGGTTCGGCAGTCAAACTTACCGTGAGCAGTTATTTTACGCCCAACGGAAATAATATTCATGGGATTGGTATTGAGCCTGATGTGGAAGTCCAGTTTGATGCAGAGCTCTATAAGAATGGCACAGACAATCAGTTGGAAAAGGCAAAAGAAGTGCTGGCTAAGATGATGCAAGGATAAGGAGGATACCCCCCAGAAGTAGCTTTTACTTTTGGGGGGTCTTGGTTATTGGGAAGAGAGAAGAAGCGGAGGTAAGAAGAGATGAGAAGAGCAGTGACGGTGGGGCTGTTGGCAAGCGGAATTACTGATAATTTTAGCATTATGGTCTGTAGGGGAGCGATGACGGCTGCCCGTGAAATGGGGGCGAGGCTGGTTATTTTTCCCGGAAAATATCTGGACAGAGATCTCACGGCAAGGAAGGAAATCCTATATGAGTACCAGTACAATACACTTTTTTCCTATGCGGAGGGAAAACGGCTGGATGCCGTTCTCATCATGGCGGACAGTATTGGCTGCTATGCGCAGGCGGACCGGGTCAGACAGCTCATACAGCGCTACAGCGGGATACCGTGTGTTCTGATTGCCTCTAAGCTGGAGGGATATGTCAGTGTAAACTATGATAATTACAATGGAATCAGCGAGGCGATGAATTATATGATTCACGACCTTGGCATGAAGAAGATCGGGATGGTTGGCGGCCCAGAGGGCAATACGGACGCCAAGGAGCGCAGAGATACGTTTATCCGTGTGCTGGAAGAAAACTAGATGGCATTTGATGAGAGCTGTTACATAGAAGGGAATCTGTCAAGGTTTTCCGGGGGGATTTTTGATACTTTTATAGAAAAGAATCCACAGATACAGGGGATATTCTGCGTCAATGACGATACGGCAATCGGCCTGTATGAGGCATTGAAACGGCATGGCAGAACGCCGGGCAGGGATGTCAGAATCTTTGGCTATGACAACATGCTTGCCTCTGCCAAAATGGAACCGCCGCTCGCCTCAGTCTGGGCTGACCCTACACGGCTGGGAGAGAAGGCACTGAACACGGCGCTGCGCATGATAAACGGTGAGCATGTCGAAGATCAGGTGCTGTCCACAAAGTTTATCAAGAGAGACTCTCTTGGCTCTGTCAAGAAAAAGGGGATTGCAGTCTGACAAGTGGCTTGACAGGAATAGTATTGACAAGTATTTTAATGATATTTTTATCGCGGGAATCTCTTGGAGCTTAAAGTTTCATACAGGGCATTTATGAACTGTATGATTGATTTGTACGAGTCAGATACGATGAACTATGAACAAAAAAATGAACTGCTGAGAACATTGGATACACTCATCGGCGCCGGTGCGATGGAGCATGCCGACATGGAGAACTTCCTGATGCATATCGAACATATGCATCGCGCATTCCAGCAAAAAGAGGACAAGGGCTATGAGCTTGAGGATGTATTTGCTGTCATTTATCGCAGAACGGTGATGGCAGTCGAGCAGCATCTGGGCAGAATCTCAGAAGCAAGAGAGGATGAGCAGTATGCGGTGAAGCTGTTTGTGCGGGATATCATGCAGTTTGAGAAGGGAAATGACCAGAGTTATGCGGTCCTGTTAGAGCACTTGGGCTGGCTGGATATTCAAAATGCATCTATTTACGTATTCAAAAAACCCGTCATGCATCTGGAGCATGAGGTGCTGGAAATCCCAGACAAGCTATACCTGAAGGCGGTGCGCAGTGACGGCGTGGTGACGAGCGTTCTGGGCGCACAGCAGCGGTTTACGGACGACATTTTCCGGGACAGCCAAATGGGACAGGAGACGGCTTCTCTTGTCGTGCTGCCGCTGTTTTCCAATGAGATGCTCTATGGTATCCTCATCTGCGATATGACGGAAAAGTTATTTGAAAATGGGGAGTTTCTGGTGAACCAGATGGGGGCAGCCATCAGGATGCTGGAGCTTTTAAAGTCCAATGAGCAGATTCAGCGCCAGCTTGAGGAGAGCCTGATCACACTCAAGGAAAATAACATTGTCCTCGATACGCTCTCGAAGTCAGATGCACTCACGGGCATTATGAACCGCCGCGGTTTTTATCATGCAGGGGAGGCGCTTCTCGAGAGAAATAAACAGGCAGGCGGGCGGACACTGGTTGCGTATATCGATATGAACAATCTAAAGATTATCAATGACCGATACGGCCATGACGAGGGAGATTTTTCGATCAAATTAATCAGTGAACTGCTCATGGAGACAGCAGGCAGTACAGGGCTTGTCGGCAGAGTCGGCGGAGATGAGTTTGCTTTGATTATGCCTGCATTGCCTGTGGGGGAAGCCTCAGAGGAAGATTTGAATGAAGAGAAAGCGTTTGTTGCGCGGATATACCAGCGTTTTGGACAATATAATGAAAAGAGTGCAAAAGTATATAATATTACAGTGTCTGTGGGAACCTGCATGGTGGAGGCGGGCGATGCGCTGACGCTCAAGGAGGCGATGACTCTCGCGGATGGAAAGCTGTATGAGGAGAAGCAGAACCGGGTGAAGAGTGTCGCGAAATAGCAGTGATTGTGTGAGAGGAAATAGTGAATGACTATATTAGATTTAAATGGAAACTGGGAACTAAGAGACGCAGACGGGGCGCTGCTTTGTCCGGTGAAAGTACCGGGGAGCGTGATCTCGGGGCTTTATGCGGCGGGAAAGACTGCGCACCCTTACTACAGGGAAAATGAGTATGCAGCGCGGGAGCTGTTTTGGAAGGATTATCAGTTTGTGCGCCGCTTTGCCGTGGACGAAGCGATGCTTGCGGACAGTGCGCTGACATTGGTCTGCGAAGGGCTTGACACGCTTGCGCAGATTTTTGTGAATGGAAAGGCGCTTGCCTCCACCGACAACATGCACCGCACCTATCGTTTTTCTGTAAAAGAATATCTGCAATCAGGCTGGAATGAGATCTGCATTGTCTTTCATTCGGTGCTGCGGTTTATAGAGCAGTATCCCTATCAGGAAAATAAAACCGTTCAGTATGTTCCGTGCGGGGCGATGAAGGGAAACCAGCTTGTCCGAAAGGCACATTCCATGTTTGGCTGGGACTGGGGCCCGCAGCTTGTCGATGCGGGAATCTGGCGGTCTATTTATATAGAAGGAACGAAAACGATCAGAATCGAGGATGTGCGTATCAGGCAGCTTCATGAAAAGGACGGCAGTGTGCGCGTCAGAGCGGCGGTGACATTGGCCGGCGCGGAGAAGCTGGCGCAGAATCAGGCAGTGAGCGGTGCAATGAATCATAAGACATTGGGACAGGCTGGAATCGCGGTGACAGTGACACTGGCAGAACCAAATTACGGTCAGGTTTCCGCGCCATTTGTGGAATCTGCGGCAATGTGTCATGATGATTCGGAAGGGATGCCGGTTTATGAGGCGGAGATGACGGTGCAAATCCCAAAGCTCTGGTGGCCAAACGGTTATGGGGAGCAGCCGCTGTATGTGCTGACGGTATCTGTAGAATTAAACGGTGAGCGCGTGCAGTGTGTGGCAAAGACCATCGGCCTGCGCACATTGACAGTCAGTCAGGAGGCAGACGCGTGGGGAAATGAGTTTGCTTTTATGATAAATGGTGTGAAAATTTTTGCAAAAGGTGCAAATTATATACCGGAGGATGCCGTCTATCCATGGATTGATGAAAAGCGGATCGATTATCTGTTAAAATGCTGCGCCCGTGCGCACTTTAATTGTGTCCGTGTCTGGGGCGGCGGCTATTACCCGTCGGATGCTTTTTATGACCTGTGTGACCGGTATGGTCTGATTGTGTGGCAGGATTTGATGTATGCCTGCAATGTATATGATGTGACGGATGATTTCGCGGCGACGGTTAGGCAGGAGACGCTCGACAATGTGCGGCGGATTCGCCACCATGCGTCGCTCGGGCTCTGGTGCGGCAACAATGAGATTGAGTCCGCGTGGCATCACTGGGGGGATTTCCAGAAGGAGACGGCGTATCTGCGCGCGGATTATATCAAGTTATTTGAGGACATCCTGCCAAGGACGGTGCGGGAAGCAGATGATGTGACCTTTTATTGGCACTCGTCGCCGTCGTCAGGCGGATGCTTTGACGATCCGGATTCCGACAGGCGCGGCGATGTACATTACTGGGATGTGTGGCATGGGCAGAAGCCTTTTAGCGATTACCAGAAGTATTTTTTCCGATTCTGCTCGGAATTTGGGTTCCAGTCCTTTCCCTGCCTGAAAACGGTGGAAACTTTTACGCAGGAGGCAGACAGGAATATCTTTTCAAAAGTGATGGAGAGCCATCAGAAAAACGATTCCGCGAACGGAAAAATGCTCTATTATCTGTCTGAGAATTTTCGATATCCCAAGGATTTTAAGAGCCTGCTCTACGTGACGCAGGTTTTGCAGGGAATGGCAATCAAGAGCGGCGTTGACCACTGGCGGCGCAATCGGGGGCGCTGTATGGGAACGCTTTACTGGCAGCTCAATGACAACTGGCCGGTGGCTTCGTGGGCAGGCATTGACTATTATGGGAGATGGAAGGCGCTGCATTATATGGCGGCGAAGTTTTATGCCCCGGTAGCGGTAAGCATTCAGAAAACGCAGGACTTTGTCAGCGTTTTTCTGGCGAATGAGACATTTGCGGAAAAACAGTGCAGTGTTGTGCTGCGTGTGCGGGATTTGGGATTTCATGTGCGGGCGGCATGGACAAAAGAGGCGCGGGCAGGAGCGCTTGGCGCATGTGAGCTTTTGCGGTGCAGTATGGACGACATGCCTTTTGGACAGAGGGATGGAGGCACTGCGGAATGTATGGCAGAAGATCCGTGCAGCCTGTTTCTCGAGGCGGAAGTCACACTTTCCGATGGAACGGTTTTGAGGGATGTGGACACTTTTGTGCCATACAAACATATGGAGCTGCCAAAACCGCATTTTATGACAGCGGCGAAGGAGGCAGAGGACTGCTTTGAGATTACGGTGCAAAGCGACGTGTTTGCGCCGTTTGTCGAGATGGATTTTGCGGATGCAGATGTGATTTTCAGTGATAATTTCTTTACAGTTACGAGTGAAAAACCAGTGACTGTCCGGCTGGATAAATGCGATATTCTGCGCGGAAGCTTTGCGGACGCGGCGGATTTGAACGCGCGGCTTGTGTTTGTGAGTGTGGCGGGGACGTATTGATTTTGGGCGGAAAGGCTGCCTGATTTTCTGTCTTGGAGAAAGGTACGGATGAAAGTATATGCAAAAGTAAGAAAAAATGGAGAATACCATTCCCAGAATATCTCGCACGCTGTTTTTGGTTTTCGGGAGATGGGGGCAGAGATTGTAAAATATGAGGTAATTGATGAGATCTATGAAGCGGTGACAGATGAGGATCTCGTGCTGGATTATATCGGACAAGTGCAGACAATCCTTGATAAATTCCACGTGAAGCCGGTGTGTGAGGATTATCCCGAAGAATTAAAGTCGTTTATGGGACGCAGAATCTGGACAGACCGCATAGATTCCATCAATGCGAATCCCGAGAAGTGGGGCGTGTTTGTGAAACCCGTCAAGGACAAGGCTTTTACAGGAACAGTCATAAACGGACCGCGTGATTTGGTTGGATGTGGGAGCTGTTATGAGAATTATGAGGTGCTTTGTACAGAGGTATTGGATATCAGGCGGGAGTGGCGTGGTTTTATGATCTATGATGAGCTGGCAGACCTCAGACCATACAAGGGAGACTACCATTACCAGTATGACCCGGAGGTGATTGACCGCGCGGTGGCGGCATTTCGCACGATACCAAACCGCCCGGTGGGATGCAGCATTGACTTTGCGGTGGTGGTCAGGGATGGGAAGGAGCAGACGGTTTTTCTGGAAATGAATGACGGGTATGCGCTTGGAAACTATGGGCTTTATCATCTGAGCTATGCAAAGCTGATTTCCGCGCGGTGGTCGCAGCTTTTGGGCAGGGAGGATATATTTGATTTTAGATAAATATTTGTGTGAAAAGGGGGGCGTGTGATGGTCAAAACAGTTGTGTTTCCATCCAGCTTTTTTGATATCCGCAAGGTTGACGAGGATTTGCAGGAGGAGTATGATGCGGTTCTGGAAACGGGGCTGTTTCATGTGGCGGTATTTGGGTATGACAAGTGGTTCAATGAGGGAATACTGACACTGGCTGGGGAGTGGACAGAAGAAGCAGATGCGGTCTACCGCGGATGGATGATGAAACCAGAGCAGTATGAACAGTTTTATCATGCGCTGTCTGCGCGCGGCATTCATTTGATAACAGAGTCAGAGGCGTATGCGGCGATGCATGTCTTTCCAAATGTCTATAAGCTGGTCGAGGAGGACACTGCCAGAATGAAGATTTTTCCGCTGCATGAGGAGATTGAGATCGGGTGTGTGAAAGCAGAATTTTCACGGTTTATGGTGAAGGACTATGTGAAGTCTGTCAAAGGCACATCCTTTCCGCGGTATTTTGACCACACCATTGACCAAGATGCATTTAATCAGTGGATGGAAGTATTTTACCAGTACCGCGGTGATTTGCTCACGGGAGGAATCTGCATCAAGGAATATCTCGATTTGAAAAAATATGGGGACAGCACAAATGAGTACAGAGTGTTCTATATCAGCCATCAGATTGCGTCCGTGTCACGCAATTCCGGGCAGCCTTTGACAGCTGCGCGGCCGCCAAAGGCGCTGGTTCGGAAATACTGTAATCTGCCGAGTGTGTTCTACACAGTGGATTTTGCGGAGCTGGCGGATGGGCGCTGGAAGATTCTCGAGGCAGGGGACGGCAGCGTGTCAGGACTGTCGGACGGTCAGGATTACGGGGCATTTTTTCGGGCACTGTATCAGTGTCTGACATAAGTTTTTATGCACATGGACGCGGAAGGAAATATGATGCTTGACATAACAGGTCTATTGGTGATAAACTTAAAGAAAAGGTTTATTGCCAATAGACCTGTTTGGCATTGATTAAAAAGTTAGGAATGGAGGAGTTTTATCATGAGAGAATACCGTCTGGCAGAGGGAGAGGCAAAGTTTGCCAAGCTCATCTGGGACAATGAGCCGGTTGGCTCGATGCAGCTTGTAAAGCTGAGTGAGATGCAGCTGGGGTGGAAGAAGTCAACAACTTATACTGTGTTAAAGAAGCTGTGTGACAGGGGGTTGTTCCAGAATGCGGATGCGGTCGTTACTTCGCTTGTGACGCAGGAGGAGTTTGCGAGTGGAAAGAGCAGGCAGTTCGTGGAGGAGAGCTTTGACGGATCACTGCCAAAATTTCTGACAGCATTTATTGGAAAGCAGAAACTTACTGACAGCGAGGTTGAGGAATTAAAGAATTTAATTGACTATTACAGGGAATAGGGGGCAGTGCAGAATGGAGCAGATTTTTATCAGCGTTTTGAACAGGAGTCTGACAGCGGCTTATTGTGTAGTAGTCGTACTGTGTATCAGAATGTGTATCCGACGGTTTCCCAAAGTGTATTCCTATGCCCTGTGGCTGGTGGTGTTCGTGCGCTTTGCGGTGCCGTTTTCGCTGGAAAGCGTGCATAGCATTGTGCGGGTCAGCAGCAGGGTGATTCCGGCAGATATCGGTCTGAAGCAGACGCCGCATATTGAAACCGGCATCGGGCAGCTGGACTATGCGGCAAACAGGATACTTGCGTGGTCATTGCCACAGACAAATGCCGCAGCGAGTGTCAATCCGATGCAGGTTGTTTTGTCTGTTGCAGCGTGGATATGGCTGGCGGTGGCATCTGTGCTGGCTGCGTGCTGGGTGTTCTCGTATCTGCGGTTAAAACGCAGGCTAAAGGATGCCGTCTGGATGGAGGGGGAGATCTGGACGACGGATAAAATGTCAGTTCCCTTTGTCATGGGAATCCTGAAACCGCGCATTTACCTTCCAATAGGACTTTCAGAGAAAGAACGCGCGTGCGTTATCCGCCATGAACAGGTACATGTGCGGCGGCGGGATTATCTGATCAAGCAGCTTGCGTATGGGATTGTGTGTTTCCACTGGTTTAATCCGATGGCGTGGATCGCACTCTGGCTGATGTGCTGTGACATGGAGATGTCCTGTGATGAGGCGGTGCTAAAGCATTCCGGGCTGGACGGCGAACAGGGGCTTTTGTATAAAAAGGAGTATGCGGCGGCGCTGCTGACACTGGCGTGCGGCAGATCTGTCTGGTTATCCGGTCCACTGTTTTTTGGGATGAAAAATGTAAAAGGGCGCATACAGAATGTGCTGGCATTTCGAAGACAGGGCACATTTATGACATACGTGTCAGTTATTTTGATCCTGCTGGCAGCAGTCGGATTGATGGGGAGCAGAAAAATACCGCTGTCGGATGATCAGGATGAGATCTGTGCCCGGCTGAAAGCGGAGGGGTATACAGATGTCTGCTGGATTTCGGAGGAATGCTGGGCTGGGATAGAGGGGCTTGCAGGCAGCGCACACGCGTATCCGGTTATTGCCGCATCGGATGCGGTCTGGGAGAGCGGGAGCGGGGAAAGATATACGATCTGCGCGGCACTTTACTGTTTTACAGAGGATGGTCTGAAAGCGGTCGGGACGCTGGACAGCAGCAGTACCGCAATGCCGCTCTGTTATGATAAGACGGGCATTTACTGCGGGTCGCATCAAATGGGAAACCGATGTACTATCAACACAGAGACATGGACGTGTGAGACGGCGGAGTGGGTGTCAGTTGACTATTATGAGGACCCGGAAGGGGCGTATTATTACGGGCTGGGTGATGTGGTGCGCAAATCCACGAAGGAGGAATGGGATGCATTCTGGGATGGTCAGTTTCTGGCGGCGGAAGTGATGGAGTTTGAGGCGCTGCCAGATGTTTTTGAATAGGTTGCGGATGGAGACTGTGTTATGCTATACTGTACAAAAGGATAATCGTTTATTTCAAAGAAAAGAGGCAGGGTATGTCAGGAAAAAGAATGCTTCCCATGGGGATAGAGAACTTTAAAGAAATACGCACAGGAAACTATTATTACGTGGATAAAACCGGATTGATTAAGACACTGCTTGAGCATTTCGGGAAGGTGAACCTGTTCACACGCCCAAGGCGGTTTGGTAAGACCCTCAATATGAGTATGCAGGATAATGGCTGGCGCGATGTATAAGGAGCGGGAAGATTCATGATTACAAATGAGACAATCAACCATGCAATCGACTATATTCTGCGGCATATCAATGAGGAGCTGTCTGTTGGGGATGTGGCGTCGCACTGTCATTTTTCCAAATATCATTTCAGCAGAATGTTCAAGGAGGAAACGGGCGAGAGTGTGTATGCGTTTATCAGGCGTCTCAAGCTGGAACAGAGTGCGTTCCGGCTGAAAATTGAGCCGGACAAGGCAGTCACGGAGATCGGCTATGAGTTTGGCTACAGCCCGTCCAATTACAGCTGGATGTTTCGGCAGCAGTATCAGACAACGCCGGTGCATTTTCGGAGAAATTGTTTTCAGGAGACGCTCCGCCATCCTTTTATGCACAGGGAGCATTTTCTGTTGGAGACCTTTGAGGAGTGCAGCCAAAAGATTGAGATTAGGACGCTGCCGGATTATTTTGTGCTGTATGAGCGGCGGATTGGAAGCTATCACCAGCTCAGCGGACAGTGGCAGGAGTTTATGGACAAATACCGCGCGTATGTGACAGACGATACCAAGTATTTTGAGCGGACATTTGACGACCCTGCCATTACGTCATCAGACAGGTGCCTGTATGATATCTGCATGAGTGTGGACAGGGCTGCCGGATTGGAAAATACCTGTACCATTGAGGGAGGAAAATGCGCAGTCTATGCCTATAAAGGTTTGGGAAAATATATTTATGCGGCGTATCAGACGATTTTTCACATATGGCTGCCGCGCGTTCCTTATGTGTTGGATTACCGCGGCGGATTTGACATATATCACATGGTGGACAGCGGTTCGGGGTACATGGAGCTGGACATCTGCCTGCCGCTACAGTAAAACTTATTTTCAAAATGAGCACAAATTCAGAAGTTTATATTTTTCGCTCCTCCTATAATAAGACATACCGGAAGCAGTGGGATGTTTTCGGAATGACTTATCATAGGAGGAGATTTTTATGGATTTGGAGAAAATCAGACAAAACACGGCAGGAACGATTTTGCAGTTTTCCGTGCCTGCCATTATCGCAATGGTGCTGACCTCGCTGATTACGGTCGTGGACGGTTTCTTTATCGGAAATTATATCGGTGAGGAGGGCATTGCCGCGGTCAACTTAGGGCTGCCGGTCATCTACTTGTTTCTGTCAATTGGGTTGATGGTTTCTGTTGGCGGTGTCGCGATTGCGGGAATGCTGTTTGGTGCAAAGGAGCTTGCAGCGTGCAATCAGGTTTTTCGTCAGACAATTGTGACGACAGCGGTATTTTCGGTGATGACGGCGCTTCTGGTGGCGCTGTTTTTTGAGCCGATGCTGGATATACTGGGGGCTGCTGGACAAGTGCGGGTGTATTTTGGGACATACTACGGCATCCTGCTTCCAGAGCTGGTCGTGATGGTGGTCAATTCGTCCTTTGGCATGTTTATCCGGGGCGAGGGCAGTCCGCAGTATTATATGAAGGTCAACATTGTGGGGGTGCTCTTTAATATTGTGCTGGACTATGTTTTTGCCGTTGTGGTCTCGTCAGGTATTGCAGGTATTGCAATTGCCTCATTGATTTCGGAGCTGGTTTCGCTGGCGCTGATTCTGTATTATTTCCGCAAAAAGGCGAAAGTGTATCGTCTGGGGCGCTTTTCGTTCTCGGTATCAGTGCTTCGAAGAACCTTGTTCAATGGCAGTTCGGAGTTTATCGGTGAGATGTCAACGGGCATTGCCATGTTTGCATATAATTTTGTGATTATGCGCAGAATCGGGGTTGACGGTGTTACGGCATTTACGATTGTCGGGTATGTCTCATATCTGTTTAGCATGGTGGTCATAGGATTCGGGCAGGGTGCAAGTCCGCTGATGAGCTTCGTTTACGGTGCAAAGGACTATGGGCTTGCAAAAAAGCTGCGTAGAAGGACAAATGGTATGGTGCTTGCAATCGGCGCTGTGGTCTTTGGGATGATGACACTGTTGTCAGGCTGGTACAGCGGACTGTTTGTACAGCGCGACGCGATTCGGCAGATGGTGCAGTCTGGTATGGTGATTTTTATGGTCTCGTTTTTCTTTTCCGGTATCAATGCGATTACGTCCTTTTATTTTACGTCCATTGGAAAGGCGCTGGAATCGGCGGTGATTTCCATGTCGCGGGGGCTGGTGGTGCTGCTTGCCTGCATCTTTGTGCTGCCCGTGTGGTTTGGCATGACCGGCGTATGGCTTGCCGCGCCAGTGACAGAGGCGGTGACAATCGTCATAAGTTTATGGATGGTGTGGCGGGAGAAGGGTAAATAATGCATATTTTTGACAACTATATTTGACGAAAGTTAGCGAAATACTTAAAATACTGTATGATTTTCATAAAAATGGTGCTAAAATTTGTATATAGAAAGACATTGTATTAATAGATATCATAAGAGAAGAGAGGATGATTCAAAATGAGGAAACACATTGGCACCAAAGTCTATTCTATGCTTGCAGTATTGCTAGTCATATTTTTAGGGAATGCATATTTTGCATCGAGGGGAACATTGAATGCCAGAAATGCAGTACAGATAATATCAAGCACCTATATGGAACTGCTTACGCAGAACGAAATTGTCACGAAAAATGTGACGGAGAGCAGACTTTATGGGAATCTGATTGTACTGACGCCGGATGAACAGACTGCGGCGGGAATTTCAAACAGCGTTCCAGCTTTACTGGAGGCGATTGATGATGCCTTTGCGGTGATGGGGGATTTGTGTGCGGGGCTGAACAATGCAGATCTGACACGTGCGCTGGAGGAATATAAAAAACAGTATGGTTTTCTTAAAGAAAATATTAGCCAGGTTGCAAGTCTATACAAGGCAGGGGATAAAGCGGGGGCTGTGGCGGTCAATGCGCAGATGAGAGATATCGTCATAACGCTGCAGGAAAGACAGGCTGTCTTTACCGATACCATGAACAATGCGTCTGATGCGTTGGTTGACCAGCGTGTACAGGCATCGACAGCACTTTATACAATTTCGTCAATAATAGGAATATTGTTTTTTGCCGTGTCGGTGTTAATGATTTTCGTGATTCATTTTTCTGTTGTCAAACCGGCGAAAGATGCAACGACACAGTTGGATCGGATCATATGTGATATTCAAAATAGCAACGGGGATTTGACGCAGCGGATCAAGGTAAAGACACAGGATGAAGTCGGTCAGCTGGTGGACGGGGTGAATGGCTTTATGGATCAACTTCAGACGATTATGAAGAAAATCCAGTCCGCCTCAAACGACATGGATCAGCATGTTGGAGATATCAACGTTAATATCAGAAAATCGGAGACGAGTGCAGGGGATGTGTCAGCGACGATGGAGCAGATGTCGGCAAGTATGCAGGAGATTTCTGCAACGCTGGATCAGATCACAGAGGGTTCACAGAATCTGCTGGATCTGGCAAAGGATATGCGCGGCGAGGCGGAGAATGGTACGGATTTTGTCGGAAGCATCAAAAATAAGGCGAAGCGTTTCAGCGATGAGACGATTGAAAGCAAGAATAGTACCATTGGAATGATGAATACCAATAGGAAATTTCTGGAGACAGCGATAGAGAACAGCCGGAGTGTTGAGAAAATCAACAGCCTGACCAGTGAAATCCTAAGCATATCAAGCCAGACCAATCTTCTGGCCCTCAATGCTTCGATAGAAGCAGCAAGGGCGGGCGAAGCAGGAAAGGGATTTGCTGTTGTTGCAGATGAAATCAGAGGACTTGCAGATAACAGCCGTGACACGGCGAACAATATTCAGAATATCAGCGTGGCAGTGACGCAGGCCGTAGGAGAACTGGCAAAAAATGCCAATGAAATGCTGGGCTTTATCGATGATACCATTCTGGTCGATTATGATAAGTTTGTGGGAATTGCCAATCAGTATGAGGATGATGCAGACAAAATGAACAATATGTTGGATGAGTTCCATGGCAGTGCCAAGGAACTAGAGGCAACCATATCACAGATGACGGACGGAATCGACGGCATCAACATTGCAGTGGAAGAGAACGCAAAGGGTATAACCATTGTCGCTGACAGTACATCGCAGCTTGTGGAGCTGCTGGCAGGCATTCGGGGACTTGCGGAAAACAATCAAAAGATTTCGGATGAATTGAAGGAAGAGGTGGATCGGTTTCAGAATATTGTTTAGGAATTGTAAGGATTGTTATTGGCGTTACCTAAGGTGTTGGGATAATCGCAGAGAAGCTGTATGCATAAGTTGTAGTAAAAGGGACTATTTACGATATAGGTGTTTCGTAAATAGTCCCTTTTGAAGCCGGATTTCTTTTAAGCGCATAGATACACCTCCAAGATTATTATAGTTGTTTGTAGTTTTGTGGAACAAAAAACAAGATATTTGTTTCATTTTTGATATATAATGTTCCGAAAATTTTGTAATTATAACATTGTCCGGTAATCGTTATACCTCAAGTATATTGACATTTAGGAAGCCTGCATTTAATATAGAATAAATGCAGGCTGTTTCATTTTCGATAAATCAGAAAAAAGGAGGGACTGCGCGTGAAGGCAACACATTTGGTCAAGGATTCTTTTAATGTGGTAGTCGGATATCTTGTTGACAATGTTTTTTACACCGACGATTATTTAAAACAGAATATAGACTTTGTCGATAATCTTGGGATTGACAATGCAGGCAGAATTTGTTTTGACAAAGCGCTTCCAAGTCTGTCTTATACAGAAGCAGTTACCAGAAAGGCATATCAGGATATCGTGCTTAGAAACCCCTTTACGCGTGATATACAGGTTGATTTGGAGGAGTGGAAGCAGGAGAAGAATCACGGAGTATTACAGCTTGAAGGCTCACGTCAGATTGGAAAAACAACGGAACTGCTAAAATTTGCATACAAAAATTACGAGTATGTTCTCTATGTCAATCTGGCTTCGGATGAGTACGGTTTTGAAGAGGTTATACAAAACGGATGCCGGCTGATGGAATTTGAAAAGTACTGTCGCCGTGCAGGGCTGCCGCATTTTAGAAACAACCGTCAGACTGTTGTGATTCTGGACGAAATTCAAGTGAGTGTACAGGCATACAATGCCATCCGGTCAATTGCGGCATCGGTGGACTGTGATCTTGTGGTGACAGGAAGCTATCTGGGACAGACGATCAAGAACGGATATTTTCTCCCGGCAGGCACGGTGACTTATATGAAAATGTATCCCTTATCATTTGCAGAGTTTTGCAGAATCTATGACAGGGACAGCCTGTTGGAACAGATTGATCTGTACGGCGGCAGTGCACAGTCTGCATATGACTCGTTATTTGCACTGTATGATCTGTATAGACATATCGGCGGTTATCCCGCGGTGATCAAAAAATATATGGATACCCAAAATAAAGAGGCCTGTTATCAGATGATTGCTGATTTGCTCAATACCTTTGAGAAGGAATCAAGAAATTATTTTCAGGCATCCAAGGAAACCGTAATCTTTAAATCGGTGTATCGGGAAGCGATGATCGAACTGTGCAGGGAGAGGAAGGGAAGCGGCAGCAAACTGGTGGAGCTTGTGACGACGATTGTAAAGTCTTCTGAAAAACTGCTGGTAAGCCGTGATGAGATTTCTAATGCGATCATGTGGCTGATTTATTCTGGCATTATTGGGGAATGCGGCTGCTATGTGGATGGGGAACTGCTGGAGTACAGACCTGCCAGACGCCTTTATTATATGGACTGCGGCATTGCGGGATATCTTGGCGCGGAGACGGGAATGGAGAGGGGAACGATCGAGGGGATTCTGACAGAAACTTTTGTGTATGCCGAGCTGCATCGTTTGTATACAGCGCGGTATATGAAAAAGAAAGTGAAGGGGGACACACCGTCGTTTTCAATTCTTGGACCCAATGAGTTGGATTTTCTGGTGTTTGACAAAGAAAACAAAAGCTATGGAATTGAAGTGAAGACAACTGACGGTGCACCGAAATCATTGCGGGTATACCGTGATAAAAAACTGCTGGATCGGGCCATTGTGGCTAAGCGGACAAACGGCGGACAGGACGGCGGCATAGATACCATTCCCGTATTTGCGGTGGGCAGCCGCTTTCCATATGATGTGTAAAACTTTAATGAAAAAGAGGAGGTGGCACCCATGCCGACAATGGCAGTCATGACAGGCATTCAGGCGAGCGGCAAAAGCACGTTTTGTCAAAATGAGTTATCTGGATATGTACGAATCAATCTCGACACCCTCCACACGCGCAATAAGGAAAACATAGCGATGGAGGAGGCATTTGGCGCGGGGAGGGACATGGTCATTGACAACACGAATCCGACAGCCGAGGATCGCAAAAAATATATCGAAAAGGCAAAACAATACGGCTACCGCGTCATCGGCTATTTCATGCAGTCACGGGTACAGGAGTGCACCGCGCGGAATGAACTGCGGGAGGGCAAGGCAAAAATTCCCGCAAGGGCGATCGCGGCGACATCAAATAAACTCGAGCTTCCTTCCTATGAGGAGGGATTTGACGAGCTGTACTTTGTCTGTATGACAGAAAAAGGGATGCGCGTTGAAAAGTGGCGGACACAGGAGATGGAGGATACGATCAATGAATTTTGATGAATTAGATAAGAAAATGCGCGTATATGAACAGTCCTTAGACCAGATTCTTCTGCCGGAGCTTTATCTGGTGGCAAGACTTGACGGCAGGGGCTTCACCAGACTGACAAAAGAAATCTGCAAATTTGAGGCGCCGTTTGACATTCGCTTTCGGGATTTGATGGTTCACACCGTCGAGCATCTGATGGACTGCGGATTTCGTGTCGTGTACGGATTTACTGAGAGTGATGAGATTTCGCTGCTGTTTGCCACGGGAGAGAACACGTTTGGCAGAAAGGTCCGCAAGTACAATTCGACACTGGCGGCGGAGGCGAGCGCATCCTTTTCACTGGCGCTTGGAACGGCGGCAACGTTTGATTGCAGGATGGTGCCGCTGCCCACGCTCGAGCGGGTGCAGGATTATTTCCTGTGGCGGCAGGAGGATGCGCACAGAAATTCCCTGAATGCGCACTGCTACTGGATGCTCAGGAAAGAGGGAAAGACCGTTTCGGAAGCCACCAAAGCACTCGAAGGGCAGTCGGTGAGCTTTAAGAATGAACTGCTTTTCTCAAGAGGCATTAATTTTGACCAGCTTCCGTCATGGCAGAAGCGCGGTATCGGCGTCTGGAAAGAGCAGTATGAGAAAGAGGGCTTGAATCCCGTGACAGGAAAACGCGAGACGGCGGTGCGCAGCAGGCTGAAGACGGAGTATGAACTGCCGCTGGGAGAAGCGTATGCGGAGCAGATTCGCGGGTTTATCGCATAAGGAACTGCGCATCAGAATATAGAAAACAAAAAGGAAAGAGAGGAAAAAACAATGAAATTCGAACAGTTACAAAAGGACATGATGGCGGCAATGAAGGCGCGGGACAAGGTGAGAAAGGACGCACTCTCCGCACTGGTGTCAGCGGCGAAGAAGGTTGCAATCGACGAGAACTGCCGTGACAATATCAGCGAGGAGATTGTGGACCGCGTGATTTTAAAGGAAATCAAGTCTGTGAAAGAACAGCTTGACACCTGCCCTGACACAAGGGAGGATTTAAAGCAGGAGTATCAGGCAAGGTACGACATTTTTCAGGAATATGCGCCCCAAATGATGTCCGCGGAGGAGATTGAGGCATTTATCATGGAGAAGTTTGCCGATGTTGCAGCACAGAAAAACAAAGGAATCATCATGAAAACAATCATGCCGGAGTTAAAGGGCAAGGCAGACGGCAGTGTGATTAACCAAGTCGTGGCAAAACTCTGCCAGTAAATGATGGCTTCCTCTGGGCACCGAACAGCGGATTCGGTATCAGGGGTAGTAATTTTAATAAAATATTTATAGAATTTCTGTATTCTAAGATGCAAAAATGATGCAAAATTGTTTTATGCTAAGGATATGATGGTTATAATGGGATTATCAGCATAAAAAGAGGTGCATATGGAGCAGAATAAAATAAATATAGATGGAACAAAAGTAAAAACCGCAAGAAAGAAAATACTCTGGACGACAGGGATTTTTTCGCTGGCAGCAGCAGTTCTTGCTGCGGGAACATTGATTTTGCGGGGAGATATCAAGATTAATCCGATGCTTGCCCAGAATTATGAGGTTCACGGCGTGGATGTCTCCCATTATCAGGGGACAATCGACTGGGCGACCCTGTCACAGCAGAATCTTGATTTTGCGATGATTAAGGCGACGGAGGGCAGCACTCACATAGATGACCGCTTTGTGGAAAACTGGCAGGCGGCGGAACAGACGCATCTGTATCTGGGGGCTTATCATTTTTTCAGTTTCGACAGTGAGGGGGACAAACAGGCGGCTTCCTATATTGAGACGGTAGGAAATCTTGATGGGAAGCTTGCGCCAGTCGTCGATGTGGAATACTACGGCAATAAAAGGAGCAATCCGCCAGCGCGCGCGGAGGTGGTACAAAACCTCGGTGCGCTTTTGGATGCGCTAGAGCAGCATTACCAGATCAAACCGATTATCTACACGACTTTTACAGTCTACAATGAGTACATCAGGGGAGAGTTTGAGGACTATCCGCTCTGGGTGCGCAGTATTTACTGTCCGCCGGCAGTATTGTTTGGCAACAAGTGGAGTTTCTGGCAGTACATGGACACCGCCATGCTGGATGGGTATACGGGCGATGAGAAGTATATTGATTTGAATGTGTTTCGCGGGACAGTGGAGGAACTCGAAGAACTGGTGATTCCGCCGGCAGCGTGCAGGGAGGAGTAAGGGATAAGGATTGTGTTTTGAAGGCAGGTATATTATAATGAAAAAAGGTCGGTAAAGATTTTGAATGAAGGAGGAGCATCAAGGACATGCATGATAAGAAAAATTATGAGCAGGCGGTTGAGGAGCTTTCGCTGATGCTGATGTACCTGACGCGGACACAGGATAACAATGAATTTTGCAGATACAGGGAGTTGAGCTGGAAAGGATATGACTTTGAGATGCTTGACAAACTCTCCGGCGAGGAGCTGATTTTCCAGCCAAGGAGCCGCCGCGGGTATGACAAATATCTCTATCTGACAGAGCAGGGACGCCAGCGGGCACAGGAGCTTCTGGCGGAGTATGGTCTGTGTGACAAGGCGCTCAACGAGCGTTATCTGCTGCGCAATATTCTGCCCAATGAGGCAGAACAGGCAGCAGAGATCGAACAAATCTGTTTTCCGCCAAACGAAGCGTGCACAAGGGAAAAGATTATCGAGCGCGTGGCAGCAGCACCGGAGCTGTTTCTTGTCGCGGTCGATCAGGAGACTGGAAAACTTGCCGGGTTTTTAAATGGCATTGCGACGGACGAAGACTTTTTCCGAGACGAATTTTTCACGGATATCAAATTGCATAAACCAGACGGTAAAAATGTGATGCTGCTTGGGCTTGATGTGCTTCCGGCGCACCGCGGGCAGGGACTGGCAAAGGAAATCATGTTCCAGTACCTGCGCAGGGAGCAGGAGAATGGCCGAAGAAGCGTGTACTTGACCTGCTTGAAACCCAAAGTGAAGATGTACACCAGGATGGGGTTTCTGAATAAAGGAATCTCGCAGTCCACATGGGGCGGAGAACAGTGGTATGATATGGCGTATCATTTGAATATTTAGCTAACATAGACCCACAGTAACGACGGAGGAAAGAGAGGCAGTATGTACAAGCATCATGAGGAATCACTAGAGAATCTAAAAAATTATTTTTCAGGCAAAGAGGAAGTCATTGCGGTTATTTTTGGCGGCTCTGTCGCAAAGGGCTGTGCGCGCCCTGATTCCGACCTTGACGCAATGGTGGTGGTCACAGACACCGCGTATGCGCTACGGGTGCAGCATAACAGCACAGCGGAGACGATTGAGGGGTACTGTACCTATGAGGGCGGCTATTTTGACATCAAATATATGACAAAATCTTTTTTGGAGGATGCAGCCAAAAAGGGGAGCGAGCCTGCAAGAAATGCATTTATCAAGGCGCAGGTGCTCTTCACAAAAGATGCGGATATTCCGCAGATTGTCGAGAAAATCCCCGTCTTTCAGAAGCAGGAAAAAGAGGAAAAAATGCTTTCTTTTTATGCGGATTTCTGGCTGAACTATTATTATTTTCTGAAATCCTGCCCGCTTGACGGGTATATGAAGCTCCACGCGGTGAATGAAGTGCTCTACAGCATCTACCGCATGATTTTGCAGGAGCATGAGATTTTATTTCCATGTAACAGGCGGCTGGAAGAATTTGTGGCAGATCTATCAGAGGAGACGGCGGCACTCACAGACTTGGGAAAAAGGGCGGCGCAGTCGCAGCAGATGTCAGATGTGGATGCGTTTGTAGACTTTTTCAAGCAGATTACGACGTATCAGGAACCGAGAGAGATCGGCAATGTGCTGTCCCAATATACGAAGGATTATGAGCAGTGGTGGAGAGAGCCCAGACCCAATATCAATGAGTGGTAAGGCTAAACACATTGCAGGAGGATACAGCAGATGACGGATACAAAATACGAACCCGCCGACATTGAGATCTATGTCAGGAACAAGGGACTGGTGCTAAAAGAGAAGTCCCTTGTGGCTTTTGACCCATACAGCAAAAAGATACTTGGGATTGGGGATGAGGCGCAAGCGCTTGCAGCGCAGGATTTAGAAAGTGTTGCGGTGCAGTCACCGCTGCGGCAGGGGCTGGTCGCAGACTATACGATGGCGGACAGGATGTTTCGGCACATGCTGCAAAAGGCATATGGCAAAAAACGCTTTTTTAAGCCGAATATCGCAGTTGGCGGCATACCGCGAAATATTACAGAAGTCGAGAAAAAAGCTTTCGAGGATTTGATGTTTCAGATCGGTGCCAGAATGGTGACGATTTTTGAGTGTTCTTATGAGAAATACAAAAAGGAAATGACCGTCGTTGCACCCGAAAAATTAGACGCACTCCATGTGATCATTGTTATCACCCAAAATGAGCCAGAGCGCTATATTGCAGAAGAGCTTGCGAACGTGTTGCAATATGCGCAGGAGCAGGGCATCTCTGCCGACAGAGTGGGGGAGATACTGCGGGAGGTATGAGCAGCCGTATATATAAATTGATTTTTATTGAGATATGTCAAATTTTATGTTATAATGAGCTGGTATAATTGAACATAAAGCAGGATGCGATTTTAAAGATGCCCTCTAGTCTAATGAAAGAGGGTGGTGCCCATGAGCGTGATGGAAGTTTTGACATTATTGCTTGTTATTTTTGCGGCTCTGTCTTACATAGACAATCATAAAAAGAAATAGCATCCCACCGCCCAAGGTATGATGCTAAATTCTTGTAAGAAAAACTTTTACTGAGGGCAGATCGGAACTCGTGTCCGATATACCTTTCTAAGTAGATTATACACTAGAGCCGTTTGTTTTGCAAGTGGCTCTTTTCAGTTTGTTTTTCTGGTAGACACAATAGGTGTTACTGTTCACTCCGTTCCAGTAACAGGTAAAAATCCATGCAAAATCACCTTCGGTGATGGATTTTTACTTGGCTGCGGTACGTTTTGTCACGGACTTTGCAGTAAATGCAAAGTCCTGTCTGAACAGTAACCAATAGTTCTGCTAAGAGTAATGTAATAATTTGTTATGAAGAGAGGTATGTATATGCGGTTTCAATATTGTCCCCATTGTGGGAAAAAAGCAGAAATGAGACAGGTCGGAGACGAGGGGGTGATTCCTTACTGTGCAGTGTGCGAAGTGCCGCTGTGGGATCTGTTCACGACCAGCATCATTGCGGCGGTTGTCAATGAGTATGATGAGGTTGCGCTGCTGCGTCAGGATTACGTTTCGACTACAAACCATGTGTGTGTTGCCGGTGTCATGAAACCCGGGGAGTCCGCTGAGGAAACAGTGGTGCGCGAAATTTCAGAGGAGCTTGGCTTGCGCGTGAAGTCCTTAAAATACATAAAAAGTTATCCATATGAAAAGAAGGAAATGCTGATGCTGGGCTTTCAGGCAGTGGTTGATAAACAAGAGTTTATATTGTCAGGGGAGGTCGATGCAGCCGAGTGGGTAAGGTTTGAGGACGCGCTGCCCCTGCTGCGGGAGGGCAGTATCGCATGGCAGCTTGTCAAAGCTGTGACAGGAGGACAGGATGATTTACCTGACCGGTGACTGCCACGGGGAATTTGGGCGGTTTTCGAAAAAACAGAGAATGCGGCTTCCTTTTGAACTGACGCCAGATGATTTTGTTGTGATCTGCGGGGATATGGGGCTTTTGTGGGCTGAGGACAAGGAATTTGCCTATTATCAAAAATGGCTCTCTGCGTTGCCTTTTACAATTCTGTGGATACAGGGAAATCATGAGAACTATGATCTGATTGCCAAGTATCCTGTCTGTATGTGGCATGGCGGAAAAGTGCGGCACATTGTGCCAGACAAAATTATTCTGCTGGAACGGGGACAGGTTTTTACGATTGAAGAAAAGCGTTTTTTTACATTTGGCGGCGCCTCGACGCATGACATACAGGGAGGCATTCTGGACAAAACGTCACCAACGTATGAAAAAGACAGAAGACGCGCAAACAAGCGCGGTCTGCCGTACCGTGTGAGGGGCGTGTCGTGGTGGGCGCAGGAGCTTCCGTCTGAGCAAGAGATGCAGGAGGGCAGAGAAAATCTGCGCAAAGCAGGCAGTCAGGTGGATTATGTCATCACGCACTGCCTTGCAGGTAAAATGCAGGACAGACTGGAAGCAATTCTTGGCGCAGGGGAGGGATTAGCGCACGGGTACAGGGTGCATGAAAAAGATATCCTGACCGCATATTTTGACGAGCTTGAGACAATGCTGCAATATAAGCACTGGTTTTGCGGGCATTATCATGTGAATCTCACGCTGGATGAACGACACACGGTGCTCTATCAGCAGTTCATTGCGCTGGAACATCCGTCAGGGCAAGGGACTCATTTTTGCACACTTCCCTGAGCACATCACGCACTTCCATCAGTGCAAATCCAAGCAGGTTCTGTCCGTTCCATTTGAGCGGATTTTGAGCGGTTTTGTCTGTCTCAGCCATCTTGATTCCCCAGATGCCGTCATAGGGACTGGCTTCAACTAAGACTTTATTTCCTGTCTGTAGCAGGAAATTTTTTAGCTGGGGATTCTGCGAGAATTTCAGGTAGTTTCCGTTTAAAATAATGGCGTATTTTGTCTGTTTCCATATGGATTCATTAAAGTGCTGCACTTGCTGTCCAAGGGCTTTGATGCGCTGAGGGCTTTTGCTGGACAGAATGCGCTGCCGCATTTCCTCGTCATCGAACAAAAGTGCCTTCTGCGCCATCATATACTGTTCCATACAACAATAGTGCTGTGTGCCGCAAACAAAAGGGGAGGTCTGCCACTGGCTGAGACAGCCCTTGCCGGTCTGCGGTTTCCAGAACATACAATATTTAAAGCGTTTTCCCATTCGGTATTCCTTGCGAAGCTGTTCTAAAGAATACTTTGCAGCACCGCCTTTTTGCCACAAGGCAATGCGAAATTCGCCGCGCGTGTAATAAATACAGTCGTCATTTTCATGCCAAAAGCCCTTCCATGACGGCGGTTCAGGAAACAGTTCCTGATATCGTGCCGCTTCTTCACCGGAGAGTGTCTCATACCATTTTTTCCATTTTATCAAATCATCTTTGCCAGCGCCCGCCTGCCAGCCGGCAGAGCTGCGTTCCAGTTCAGGGTGGGCGAGCCATAACGGCAGCAGCAGTTGTCTGTTTTCGGTCATTTTTTCTGCCTCCTTTGTCAAGGATTTTATGGATGCCTGTTTATCGCATGGCAGCTTGTCAGGGTTATCATGCTCATTGATACATCTCCTGAAAAGTGACAAGCGTGGCATTTCCTAGCTGATTTGCCGCATCAAGACAGGCTTGGGTAAAATCAGATTTCGAGGAAAGTTCGTTCCTTCTGCCGATAAACATCTTGAGAATCCCTTCCTTTTATTTAAGTCATTGTAGCATAGAATATGGAACATGCCAAGAAAAAATAAAATGAGAATACAAGTACATTGTTTTTGTATGAAATTTCATGTATGATAGGAACAGGGGTAAATGCTAAGACATTGGCAGAAAGGGAGTAATGATATGCTGAAAATTGTTTTCGGAGAAATTGGGAACGCGGTATTCCATCCGCCGACGTATTTTGACAATCAATATGAGGATGCGTGGATCACCAATCCCCTGACGGTGGAAATGATTCGTGACATTGACAAGTCGGAGGTGATCAGCGAACATCTGATACAAAGTCCAGTGCTGGGGCCTATTTCTACGAAAGAGCTGTCAGGCGGTGTAAAGACACTGATATTGATGGCTTTTGACGAGTCTGGAAAAATTTTTAATGCCTCCTTATGCGGGGATAACTGCGCAAAATGGATTGTGGACATTGCAAAAAGGAAAGAGCTGACGATCAATCTGCATCATGTGATGGATTTTAGCGCAGTGGGTGCATTTGACGCGCTCATGCTCAACTCTGAACAAATGATTCATCACTATAATGAATATCTTGACGAGGCAATCGGAATAAAGGAGCGGTGACGAACGCGAAGCGAAAGATAAATAAGAAAGAGGGAATTCAAAATGTGGTTATTATATGCACTGCTGTCCGCTGTATTTGCGGCGTTGACCTCCATACTGGCAAAGATCGGCATAGAGGGTGTGAACTCGAATCTTGCAACTGCCATCAGAACAGTGGTGGTGGTCGTGATGGCATGGGGGATGGTGTTCCTGACGAATGCACAGGGCGGCATCGCACAGATCGGAAGAAAGAGCTGGCTGTTTCTAATCTTATCAGGACTTGCGACAGGGGCATCATGGCTGTGCTATTACCGGGCGCTACAGCTTGGCGAAGTTTCTAAGGTGGTGCCAATTGACAAGCTGAGTGTCGTCATCACACTTGTATTGGGATTTGTCATTCTGCACGAGCAGTTTAGCTTCAAATCGCTGATTGGATGTATTTTGATCGGCGCGGGAACATGGGTGATGGTGTTGTGAAGCAGGAATAGAGAAATAGATTAAGATACATCTAAGAACAGGAGGAAACGATGGCATTTACACATCTGCATGTGCATACGGAGTACAGTCTCCTCGACGGCTCCAATAAAATCAAAGAATACGTCAAGCGCGTCAAGGAGCTTGGCATGGACAGTGCGGCAATTACAGACCACGGCGTGATGTACGGCGTGATTGATTTCTATAAAGAAGCAAAGGCAAACGGCGTCAAGCCGATTCTCGGCTGCGAGGTCTACGTCGCGCCCAATTCGCGGTTTGACAAGGAGACCGGCGGCGGAGAGGAGCGTTATCATCATCTGGTGCTGCTGGCAGAAAACAATGCAGGCTATGCCAATTTGATGAAAATCGTCAGCAAGGGATTTACAGAAGGGTATTATTATAAGCCGCGTGTGGACATGGAAGTTCTTGAGCAGTATCATGAGGGAATTATCGCGCTCTCAGCATGTCTTGCAGGCGAGGTGCCAAGACTGCTTGCAAAGGGGCTGTATGAGGAGGCAAAAAAGACGGCGCTCAAGTATGAAGCCTGTTTTGGAAAGGGGAACTATTTTTTCGAGTTACAGGATCATGGGATTCCAGACCAGCGCACCGTCAACACCGCGCTGCTGCGCATGAGCAAGGAGCTGGACATACCGCTTGTGGCGACGAACGATATCCACTATACCTATGCGGAGGACGAGAAGTCACACGATATCCTGCTGTGTATCCAGACAGCGAAAAAGGTTTCTGACGAGGACCGGATGCGCTACGAGGGAGGACAGTACTATGTCAAGAGCGAGCTGGAAATGCGAGGATTGTTTCCCTATGCGCAGCAGGCGATTGACAATACGGCCATGATTGCGGACCGCTGCAATGTGGAGATTGAATTTGGCGTGACGAAGCTGCCCAAGTTTGAGGTGCCTACAGGATACGATTCGTGGAGCTACCTCAACAAGCTCTGTGCCGATGGATTAAAGGAGCGTTATCCCGAGGATGATGGAACAATCCGGGAAAAACTCGACTATGAGTTAGGCGTCATCCAGAAGATGGGGTATGTCGATTATTTCCTGATTGTCTGGGATTTTATCAACTGGGCGAGGGAGCATGATATTCCAGTTGGACCCGGGCGCGGCTCGGCAGCAGGGAGCATTGTATCGTACTGCCTGCATATCACGAATATTGACCCTATCCGCTACAGCCTGCTGTTTGAGCGTTTTTTGAATCCCGAGCGTGTGTCCATGCCCGATATTGATATTGATTTCTGCTATGAGCGCAGGCAGGAGGTCATTGATTACGTCAGTGAGAAATATGGGCATGATAAGGTGGTGCAGATCGTGACCTTTGGTACGATGGCGGCAAAAGGGGTGATACGCGATGTCGGGCGTGCATTGGATCTTCCTTATAATTATGTGGACGGGATTGCCAAGATGATACCGAGCGAAAACAACGCGCCAGTCAGCATCACGCGCGCGCTTGAGATGAATCCTGAATTTCGGTCGATGTACAAACAGGATGAACAGGTGCAGTATTTGATAGATATGTGCAAAAGACTTGAAGGACTGCCGCGCCATACCTCCATGCATGCAGCAGGCGTCGTGATCTGCCAGAAGCCCGCGGACGAGTTTGTCCCACTGTCGCGCGGTAGTGACGGTGCCATCACGACACAGTTTACAATGACCACCATCGAGGAGCTGGGACTGTTAAAGATGGATTTCTTGGGACTGCGCACACTGACCGTGATCAAGGATGCAGTGGATAATGTGGAGAAAACGACAGGGGTTCACATTGATATTGATGCGATTGACTATGATGATAAAAAAGTGCTGATGTCCCTTGGGACGGGAAAGACAGACGGCGTGTTCCAGCTTGAAAGTCAGGGCATGAAAAACTTTATGAAGGAGCTAAAACCGCAGAACCTTGAGGATGTGATCGCAGGCATCTCCCTCTATCGCCCAGGGCCGATGGATTTTATCCCCGCATATATCCGCGGAAAAAATAATCATGACGCAGTCACTTACGCCTGCCCTCAGCTCGAGCCGATTCTTGCGCCCACCTACGGCTGTATCGTCTATCAGGAGCAGGTGATGCAGATTGTGCGGGATCTTGGCGGATATACGCTGGGGCGCAGCGACTTGGTGCGGCGTGCGATGAGCAAGAAAAAGGCGTATGTCATGGAGCAGGAGCGCAAAAACTTTGTGCATGGCAATGTCGAGGAGGGCGTGCCGGGCTGTGTGGCGTGCGGCATTTCCGAGGCGGTGGCAGATCAGATTTATGGGACGATGATGGATTTCGCAAGGTATGCATTTAACAAGTCCCATGCGGCGTGTTATGCGGTTGTCGCCTACCAGACCGCGTATTTGAAATATTACTATCCAGTGGAATTTATGGCGGCATTATTGACCTCGGTGATCGACAATGCCTCAAAAGTTTCGGAGTATATCATGGTCTGCAAAAGTATGGGGATTCAGATTCTGCCGCCGGATATCAACGAAGGAGAGTGCGGATTTTCCGTATCAGACGGTGCGATACGCTATGCGCTGAATGCGATCAAGAGTGTCGGCAAAAACGTTATTGACCAGATTACAGCCGAGCGGAATGCACATGGGAAATTTCAGGATTTGAAAGACTTTATAGAGCGGACACAGAATGTTGAACTCAATAAGCGCGCCATTGAGAATTTTATTAAGGCGGGGGCATTTGACAGTTTTGGCGCGACCAGAAAGCAGCTGATGAGTGTCTATGGGCAGATTCTCGACAGTGTGGTACACAGCAAACGCGGTGTGACAGCGGGGCAGATGTCTCTGTTTGACATTGTTTCGGAAGAGGATAAGAAGGAGCTTGAGATTCCGATGCCCAATGTCGGGGAGTATGAGAAAGAACTGCTGCTCAGCTTTGAGAAGGAGGTGCTGGGGTTTTATGTCAGCGGTCATCCAATGCAGGAATACGAAGCGCTGTGGGAAAAGCGCATCTCAGCGAGAACTTCGGATTTTTATCTTGATGCGGAGACTGGGCAGACGCATGTGGAGGACAGTGCGAAGGCAATTGTCGGCGGCATGATTATGGACAAAAAGATCAAATATACAAAGCAGGATAAGATTATGGCATTTCTCACACTAGAGGATTTGGTCGGGAGTGTGGAGATTGTGGTGTTTCCCAATGCATATGAAAAATACTCTTCGAAAATAGTTGAAGAAAATAAGGTGTTTATCGAGGGCAGAGTGAAGGTGGAGGACGAGCGCGACGGCAAATTAATCTGTGAGAGCATCACTTCCTTTGATGAGATTCCAAGGAAGGTGTGGCTCAAGTTCCCGGATATGAGCACCTATCTCAAGAAGGAGTCTGAGTTGTTCGATGCGATTTATGAGTCCGAGGGGATTGATAATGTGGTTATATATATAGAAGAAACACGTCAAAAAAAGACCCTGCCGCCCAACCGCAACATCAAGGCGGACAGTGCTGTCCTCGACAGGCTTCGGGATTTATTTGGCGAGGAAAATGTGAAAGTGGTGTGCTAAAAAAATATTGATAAAAAATATTGATAAAAAAATATCAATAAATATTGTAATATATGAAAAAAAGGTATAAAATATTTATGATTATGCGGGGATACTTTCGCGGATAATACGGATTATAGAAAGCATAAAGGCTTAGGGATGATATAAAGTATAGGAGGTATAGTGATGTCGAATGAAATCAAGACGATAGGTGTATTGACAAGCGGAGGAGATGCACCGGGAATGAACGCTGCGATTCGTGCAGTGGTGCGGAAGGCGCTGACGAACAATGTAAAGGTAAAGGGAATCAAGCGCGGCTACATGGGACTCATCAATGAGGAGATCATTGATATGGAAGCGTTTAGTGTGGCAGATATTATTCAGAAGGGTGGAACGATCCTCGGTACGGCGAGATGTCTTGAATTTAAGGAGGAGAACATACAGCAGATGGCGGCTGAAATCTGTCATAAGCACGGGATAGATGGTCTTGTGGTGATTGGCGGCGACGGTTCATACAGAGGTGCGCAGGGACTTGCCAGACATGGCATCAATACGGTCGGTGTGCCGGGAACGATTGATCTTGACATTGCATGTACAGAGTATACGATTGGTTTTGACACGGCGATCAACACCGCGATGGAGGCGATTGACAAGGTAAGAGATACCTCCTCTTCCCATGAGCGCTGCTCCATCATCGAGGTAATGGGCAGACATGCGGGGTACATTGCACTCTGGACAGGCGTTGCAAACGGCGCGGAGGATATCCTTCTTCCCGAGAAATATAATTACGATGAGCAGGAGCTGATCAACAACATTGTCAGAAGCAGGAAGAAAGGAAAGACACATCATATCATTGTCAATGCTGAGGGAATCGGACACTCTACCTCCATGGCAAAGAGAATCGAGGCGGCGACAGGAATCGAGACAAGAGCAACGATTCTTGGCTACATGCAGCGCGGCGGCAATCCGACCTGTAAGGACAGATTCTATGCGTCTATCATGGGTGCTTACGCGGCAGATATTCTCTGTGACGGCAAGTCCAACAGAGTTGTGGCGTACAAGCATGGTTCCTTCGTGGATTATGATATTGAGGAAGCACTCAATATGAAAAAGGGAATTGATGAGTACCAGTATGATATCTGTCGGAAATTGTCAAGATAAGATAATAGATTGAACAATGTTATAACGTATGTTATACTATAACAATATAATTGAATTAGGAAGATGGATGCGATTTTCTGAATGGATTGCCCTCTAGTATTACGAAGGAGGGTGATGCCCGATGAATACAAAAAAAATAGCATCCCACTCGCCCAAAGTTAGATGCTGTTTCTTTAAACAATATTCAACTGAGGGCAATCGGAAAATCTATTCCGAGTCCTTTTCTAATTCGATTATATACCGACCACTTGCGAAATGCAAGTGGTCTTTTACATTATTTTGCAATACTATTGTTTTATACGGCAAACGTGATATAATTGACATTGATTTGTTGTACTGGAGGTCGAAAAGACTGACCAGCAGTATAAAATATAGAAAATAAAGGTAAAGGATAAAATATCATGGCATATGAAATCAGCAACAAGCAACCGAAAGCCAGAAAGTCCACCACAAGACTGATCGCATTTGGCTTTGCAATGATCATTCTGACAGGAACACTTCTCTTGTCGCTTCCCTTTGCGAACAAGTCTGGTCATGGGAATGTGTTTGATTCCCTCTTTACAGCGACTTCTGCGACCTGCGTCACCGGGCTGGTCGTCGCTGACACATACCAGAACTGGACGACGTTTGGACAGCTTGTCATACTCTGTATGATACAGGTCGGCGGTTTGGGATTTATGACCATCGGCGCCTATATTTCTGTGATACTCAAGAAGCGCATCGGCTTGCAGGAGAGGGAACAGCTTCAGGAGAGTGTAAACACCCTTGAAATAGCAGGTGTTGTGCGACTCGTCAAAAAGATTGTCCAAGGAGCGCTTGGCATCGAGCTTCTGGGCGCGATTCTGCTCTCGTTTCGATTGATACCCCGGTTTGGGGTGATCAAGGGAATTTATTATTCTTTGTTTCATGCGGTATCAGCATTCTGCAATGGCGGTTTTGACCTGATGGGAACCGAGGAGGCCTATTCCTCCCTCGTCGCGTATGAGGGGGACATTCTGGTCAATCTTGTGATTGTGACGCTGATTCTTGTGGGAGGAATCGGTTTTATCGTGTGGGATGATGTGGCACGGAACAAATGGCATTTCAAACGTTATTTATTGCACAGTAAAATCGTGATCACTGTGACCTTTTTGCTGACAGTGGCTGGAACCGTATTCTTTCTTATCACAGAACAGGATGCCGCCTTTGCGGGCATGAGTCCGCTCGAAAAGTTTTTGGGGGCGCTGTTTTCCTCTGTCACGCCAAGGACAGCAGGCTTTAACTCCGTCGATACGGCGGCACTGTCCAATTCCGGCAAATTAATAACAATGGTTATGATGTTTATTGGCGGCAGTCCCGGCTCCACTGCGGGCGGTGTCAAGACGACCTCAGTCATTGTACTGTTATTTTATGCGGGGGCAATGGTGTTGAACAAAGAGGACATCAACCTGTTTGGCAGGCGTCTGACAGACGAGGTGGTCAAGAAAGCGAACGCAGTCGTGATTATCAATGCGACGCTGACAATTGTAGCGACTGTTATTATAATGGCATTGCAGCCGTTATTGAACTTTGAGGATGTGCTGTTTGAGGTGCTTTCCGCGATTGGGACCGTTGGCATGACCGTTGGCATCACAAGGGATTTAAATATGATAGCACGGGTTATTTTAATAGTGCTGATGTATTGCGGACGGCTGGGCAGCCTCTCTTTTGCGCTGGTATTTGCGCAGAAGAATACCTCAACACCGGTGCGGCAGCCGCAGGAAAAAATCATTGTAGGATAATTTTAGAAAGAAGGGCATATGTTATGAAATCAATTTTGATTATTGGAATGGGACGTTTTGGGCATCATCTGGCAGCAAATTTTCTCGAGCATGACCATGATGTCATGATCGTGGATGAGGATGAGGAGAAGCTGGCAGACATGGTGCCATACGCGACGAGCACCCGAATCGGGGACTGCACCAATGAGGAAGTGTTAAAGAGCATTGGGGTCAGGAACTTTGATGTGGTGTTTGTGTGTATCGGCACGAATTTTCAGAGCAGTCTTGAAATCACAAGCCTCGTGAAAGAACTTGGCGCAAAGCGCGTGGTCAGCAAGGTGACAAGAGATATTCAGGCAAAATTTTTGTTAAGAAACGGTGCGGATGAAGTGATTTATCCTGATAAGGATATTGCGGAGAAATGGGCGGAGCGCTACAGCCTTGACAATCTCTTTGACTATATTGACCTGCCGGGCGCCTTTGGAATCTATGAGGTGCCGCCGCTCAAGGAGTGGGTCGGCAGGAGTATTCGGGAGTCTGACATTGCCGCAAAGCACAAGATCTCCATCCTTGGCATCAAGAAAAAACATGAGGAGGAAATGAGCGTGATGCCCTCTGCGGACTACATTATCCGCGATACAGACCATTTGATGGTGATGGCTGGAAATGAGGTTGCTGAGCGCCTGCTCAAAGAAAACCGCAACAAATTTGCCAGCGCGTCATTTCGCAAATAAACCAGCCTGCCAGAATGCAGGCGGAAGGAAAGAGAAAATCATATGATAACAAGTATGGCAAACAGCAAAGTAAAACGCCTTGCAGCGCTGGCACAGAAGGCAAAGGCGCGCAGGGAGGAGCAGTGCTTTGTCGTGGAAGGGATACGGATGTTTCGGGAAGCCCCTGCGGACTGGCTCAGGGAAGTGTACGTCTCTGAAACCTTTCTGCATAAATATGGCAGAGAGGCGTTAGGGCGTGTGTCCTTTGAGATTTTGACCGATGCGGTGTTTCAGAAGGCATCGGACACACAGACCCCTCAGGGCATCCTGTGCGTGCTCTCCATGCCGCGCTATGAGCTTGCAGCGCATCTTGCAATTCAGTGTACAGACACCGCGAAAGCGCCGCTCTATATGCTTCTTGAGGATTTGCAGGACCCGGGAAATGTAGGAACGATACTGCGTGCCGGCGAAGGGGCGGGCGTTGACGGGGTGATTCTGACCAGACAGACGGCAGATCTGTTTAATCCCAAGGTGATTCGCGCGACGATGGGGTCGATTTACCGGGTACCTTTTTTTGTTGTCGATTCATTGACGGATTCCATTGATTTACTGCGGGAAAAAGGGGTGGCAGTCTATGCGGCGCACCTTGATGACAGCGTGGATTACGATGTGCCGGATTATACGCAGCCGACAGCCTTTTTGATCGGAAACGAAGGAAACGGGCTTCGGCGCGAAACGGCGCAGCGCGCAGCACAGTATATCAAAATTCCTATGGCAGGACAGGTTGAATCGCTCAACGCTGCGATGGCGTCGGCGGTTCTGATGTACGAGGCTGCGAGACAGCGGCGAAAAAATGAATATACAAATTAATTAATATAGAAAGAAAGGTATATAGAGATGAAGATCGGTTTTATAGGACTGGGAAATATGGCGTCCGCCATGATTGGCGGAATGCTGGATACAGGGACGTTTTCACCCGATGAGATCATAGGTTCCGCCAAGACGCAGGCGACGGCAGACAGGGCAGCGCAGCGGTTTGGCATTGCCGCGGGGACGGACAATCAGGAGACGGCAAGACAGGCGGATGTGCTGATTCTTGCCGTGAAACCCGTATTTTTGCCAGAAGTGATTGCGGAGATTAAAAATATAGTGGATGAAACCAAGCTTGTCATATCCATTGCAGCGGGAAAATCCATAGACTGGCTTGAGCAGGAATTTGGCAGGAAGCTTAGGATGATACGATGTATGCCAAACACGCCGGCAATGGTTGGCGAGGCGTGTACCTGTATCTGTCTCAAGGAGGATGTATCGAAGCAGGACGAGGAGACGGCACGAAAGATTATGAACAGCTTTGGCAAGGCAAGTGTTTTGCCGGAACGTCTGATGGATGCCTTCATCGGTGTTGCAGGCAGCGCACCGGCGTATGTGTTTCTGTTTATAGAAGCGATGGCAGACGCCGCTGTGCTGGCCGGCATGCCCAGAGCACAGGCATATGAATTTGCAGCGCAGACGGTGCTGGGCAGCGCGAAGATGGTGCTTGAGACCAGACAGCATCCGGGCGTGCTCAAAGATATGGTCTGTTCTCCCGCCGGCACCACGATTGAGGCGGTCAAAGTATTGGAGGAAAAGGGAATGCGCGCGGCAGTGATAGATGCCGTGAATGCCTGTGTGGAGAAATCGAGGAACCTGTAAAGGACAGGTGGAATAGAATATTTTATAAAAAAAGAGTTCGCGACTTGACAAGACGCGAACTCTTTGATATTATATAAAATCGTAATAGGTGTTAATAAATATGTAACATTTGTCGAAAAGATGTAAAACAAGTAACATATTTAGAGAGAAATGGAGCAGACTATGAAGACAAATTGTAAAAAGTGGAAATATCTGTTATGTATCACAGCAGTTATGACCGCGTTTTCGTCCATTCCGTTCAATACACAGGCAGCAGACCAGCAGGTGCGGCTGATGAACGATCTGGACAAAAAACAGCAAACCACATCAAGCAAGATGAATTCAGCACAGGACAGAAACGTGTTCGCTGTGACAGCAGGTGCAGCGAATATATTGGATGCGGAGATTGTGAGTACAGATCTCCCAGACGAGGCTGTACCAAAGATGATAACTCCAAGGACGAATGTTTCAAGTACGAAGAAAAAGAGTGATGCACTCGCCGCATTTGTGAAAGCCTTGATGGTATTGCAGCCAGAGATCCTTCCACAGTCAAACCTTGTGATGGCGAAGGTCAATGAGTACGTCAATATCCGGCAGGAGGCAGATCAGGATGCCGAGAAGGTCGGTGTGCTCTACAAGGACTGCGGCGGAGATATTTTAGAAAAAAATAATGAATGGACGAAGATAAAGTCCGGCGATGTGACCGGATGGATTAAAAACGAGTACCTCTATTTTGGAAAAGAGGCGGAGGAGGTTGCAAAAGATGTGGGTGTTCTCACCGCATATGCCAACACAGAGACACTCAGAGTCCGGGAAGAGCCCAGTCTTGAGGCAGGGATTGTCGGACTGCTCGCGAACGGTCAGGCAGTGGAAGCCATTGCGGAGGAAGGAGACTGGGTGCGCGTCAGCTACGAGGGCACGACGGGATTTGTCTCGTCAGAGTATGTCCGTGTAGAGTTTGGCATCGACACCGCAGAGTCTATGGAGGCAATCCGTGAGAGAGAGGAAGCCGAGCGCGCAAGAGCTGCTGCGGAGGCGGAGGCAAAGCGTGTACAGCAGAAGGAAGCCGTGTTTGCAACGGCGTCAGAGCTGGATATCCTCGCGGCACTGATTCAGTGTGAGGCGGGCGGCGAGCCCTACGAGGGGCAGGTCGCAGTCGGCGCAGTCGTGATGAACAGAGTGCGCAACGGTGGTTATCCCAATAGCATAACAGAGGTTATCTATGCATCAGGACAGTTTGTACCGGCATCGGGAGGACGCATGGAGTCTCTGATACTCAATAAGACCACCAAAGCATCCTGCGTGCAGGCTGCACAGGAAGCCATCAATGGTGCGTGCAATGTCGGAGATGCACTTCATTTCAGAAGAAATAACGGCAGACCGGGCCTTGTGATTGGAAATCATGTATTTTGGTAAAAATGGATAAACAGTTGAAAGCGCAGTTTATAAAAGAACTGCGCTTTTTCTTGCCCCTTTCGCAGAATTGTAGTAGAATACAAATAATTGATAATTTCGACATGAGGAGGTACCCATATGAATTTAAAAGGACGGAATTTTTTGACATTAAAGGATTTTACGCCGGAAGAGATTACATATCTCATAGATCTGGCGGCAGAATATAAGGACAAAAAGAAAAAAGGCATCCTGCACGACACGCTGCGCGGCAAAAATATTGCACTGATTTTTGAGAAGACCAGTACACGCACGCGCTGTTCTTTTGAGGTGGCAGCGCATGATCTTGGCATGGGGACGACATACCTTGACCCGTCTGGCTCCCAGATTGGCAAAAAAGAGTCGATTGCGGACACGGCGCGCGTGCTTGGCAGAATGTTTGATGGAATTGAGTACCGCGGGTTTGAGCAGGCAATCGTGGAGGAGCTTGCAAAGCATGCAGGCGTTCCGGTATGGAATGGACTCACCAATGAATACCACCCCACACAGATGCTCGCGGACATGCTGACAATACGGGAGCATTTCGGGCATTTGGAAGGCATAAAGCTGACCTACATGGGCGATGCGCGCTACAACATGGGCAATTCCCTGATGATCGTGTGTGCGAAGCTGGGAATGCATTTTACAGCGTGTACGGCAAAAGAATATTTTCCCGATGCGGCGCTTGTCGCAGAGTGTGAGGAATACGCAAAACAGTCCGGCGCGACAATCACGCTCACAGAGGATGTGGACGCGGGCACAAAAGATACAGATGTTATTTATACAGATGTATGGGTTTCTATGGGAGAGCCAGAGGAAGTGTGGGCGGAGCGCATCGCAAAACTATCTCCATACAAGGTGACAAAGGCTGTGATGGACAACGCAGGCAAGGACGCAGTGTTTTTGCACTGTCTGCCCGCATTTCATGACTTAAAGACCAAGATCGGCAAAGAGCAGAGTGAAAAGTATGGCTTCACAGAGCTTGAGGTGACGGACGAGGTGTTTGAGTCAAAGCAGTCGCTGGTGTTTGATGAGGCGGAAAACCGTATGCATACGATTAAGGCGGTGATTGCCGCGACGCTCGGCGCAGTATTATGAAAAAAGAGGAAATATTAAAAAAACTCCGCGATGCAGGGGATTATGTGAGCGGTCAGGAGCTTTGTGAGCACTACGGTGTGTCGCGCACTGCCATATGGAAAGCAATCCGCCAGCTTGAGAAGGACGGATACATTATTGAGGCACAAAATAACAGGGGTTATCGGCTTGTGGAGCATTGTGACGCAGATTTATTTTCAAAAATAGAGATTGAGGATAAGCTCGAGACAGCGTGGCTTGGCAGACCACTTGTATTTCATAAAGAAACAGGCTCGACGAACATTGATGCCAAGGCGCTTGCGGAGCGCGGGGAAGCATCAGGCGCAGTGGTCGTGGCGGACATGCAGACCGCAGGGCGCGGACGGCTTGGCAGAGGCTGGGCAGCGCCCGCTGGAAAAAATATCTACATGACTCTGATGCTGCGTCCTGACTGCCCGCCAAATAAGGCATCGGCACTGACACTCGTCATGGCAATCGCCGTGTACGAGGCACTCTGTGAGCTAATCTCCAAAGAGCAATGCGGCATCAAGTGGCCAAATGACATTGTGGTCAATGGCAAAAAAATCTGCGGAATCCTGACGGAGATGAGCGCAGAACTGGATCAAATCCACTATGTCGTGATCGGCGCGGGCATCAATGTGAATCAGGAGACATTCGCCCCCGAGATTCAGGAGACGGCAACGTCCCTCTATGTGGAGCGCCAAAAGCAGTCAAACCGCGCAGCGCTGGCGGCGCGTGTGCTGTATTATTTTGAAAAAAATTATGCAGTGTTTGAGAGTAGCTGGGACTTTTCTGCGCTGGCGGACAAATACAACGAGTTCTTGGTGAACCGCGGCAGAGAAGTGCGTGTGCTGGACCCCAAGGGTGCATATGACGGTATTGCAAGGGGGATTAATGAAAAGGGCGAACTGCTGGTCGAGCGAAAAAGCGACGGACAGACCATGCAGGTCTATGCAGGTGAGGTGTCTGTGCGCGGCATATATGGGTATGTGTGATTGAAAAGAGGAAGTATGGGAGAAAACAAAAACCGCGTTGTCCTGTGCGGGGCAAATGCCTATGAACAAAAATATTATTTTAATGAAGCGTTTCATAATATTCCTGAATCCATCAAGGAGGAACTGCATATTCTATGTGTGTTGTTCACAGAGGAGGTGGGCGGTGTGTTCACCATCGTATTCGAGGAGGATGGGAGCGTGAGCCTTGAGACGGACGCCTACGAGGAAGATATTTTATATGATGAGATCAGCAGCGGACTCTTGGTGCGGGAGATTCGGATGCAGCGGCAGGAGCTTTTGGAATCGCTGAGTCTTTTTTACAGAGTGTTCGTGCTGCGTGAACAGGGGATTGATGATTAAAACAGAAGGGGAGGAAGCATGGTTTTAGTAGTAGATGTTGGAAATACGAATATTACGTTTGGCGTATATGACAGGAAAAATCTGGTCACGACGTTTCGACTGATGGCAAAGACACAGCGGACATCGGATGAATACGGCGTGTTGATCACAGAGCTTTTGTCTAAAAACCATATCAACGCCAGAGAGATTGAGGGCGCCATCATTGCAAGCGTCGTGCCAAACGTTATGCATGCGCTCACCGGCGGCATCAAGCGCTATGTGTCTGAGCGGTTGATGACGGTGGGCGTTGGCATCAAGACGGGCATTAAGGTTGTGACAGAAAATCCAAAAGAAATCGGGCCAGACCGCATTGTGGACGCAGTGGCTGCATATGAATTATATGGAGGACCGGTGCTTGTCTTGGATTTCGGTACCGCGACGACCTATGACCTTGTCGATGAGAAAGGGTGTTTCTGCGCAGGCATCACGGCGCCGGGAATCCGAATATCGGCAAAAGCGCTGTGGGAGGACGCGGCAAAGCTCCCGGAAATCGAGATCAAGAAGCCCGCATCCATTCTGGCGCAGGAGACAATCTCAAGTATGCAGGCAGGGCTTGTGTACGGGCAGATTGGGCAGACAGAGTACATTGTAAACCGCGTCCGCAAGGAAACTGGCTATGAGAACCTCAAAGTCGTGGCGACAGGGGGACTTGGGCGTATTATAGCGGAGGAGACGGATGTGATACAGGAGTACAACAGTGCACTCACGCTGGAGGGACTAAGAATTATCTATGAAAAGAACAACAGATAGTGCAGCAGACAGACGGCTGAAAATCGGCAGTGTCGTTCTGGAAAACAATATTGTGCTCGCACCGATGGCAGGGGTTACAGACCTGCCATTTCGACTGATTTGTAAGGAGCAGGGCGCGGGGCTTTTGTGCATGGAGATGGTGAGTGCCAAGGCAGTGCATTTTCACAACAAAAACACAGAAGCACTTATGCAGATACACCCAGAGGAGATGCCCGTCTCGCTGCAACTGTTTGGCTCGGAGCCGGACATCATGGCAGAGACGGCAAGACGCATTGAGGAGCGCCCTTTTGCCCTCTTAGATATCAATATGGGCTGTCCTGTGCCAAAGGTGGTCAACAACCATGAGGGCAGTGCGCTGATGCTGGAACCCAAACTTGCGGGAGAAATTATTTATGCGGTTTCCCACGCAGTAAAAAAACCTGTGACCGTAAAAATCCGCAAAGGTTTTGATGACGCGTCGGTCAATGCTGTGGAAATCGCCAAGATTGCCGAAGAAAACGGTGCGGCGGCGGTCGCCGTGCATGGCAGGACCAGAGAACAGTATTATGCTGGCAAAGCAGACTGGGAGATCATACGGCAGGTAAAGGAAGCGGTGCGCATCCCTGTCATTGGAAACGGCGATGTGACTGATGCCGTTTCTGCAGCGCAGATGCTGGCAGAGACAGGCTGTGACGGAGTCATGGTGGGCAGGGCATGCCGCGGCAATCCATGGATATTCCGGGAAATTAACCAGTACCTCGACACAGGCATCATTCCGCCAAGACCGGCAAAGGAGGAGGTCTGTGACACGATTTTGCGGCATGCGAAGCTACAGCTTGATTTGAAGGGGGAGTACCTTGCTGTGCGTGAGATGCGGAAGCATATAGCGTGGTACACGGCAGGTTATCCGCATTCAGCAGGGTTTCGCAGGATGGTGAACGCGATGGAAAGCTTTACAGAACTCACAGAAAGCGTGCAGAAGATGTTTTTGGAGCATTTTTAGAATCAGGTAAATCTTGACATAACAGTGAAAAGACGCTATAATATGCAACAGAATTTTTTGGCTTGTTTTGATTTTTAATTAATTTTTTATATAGAAAGGACAAAGATTTCATGGAAGCAAAAAAGAATTTATTAACACGTGAAGGTCTTAAAAAATATGAGGATGAACTGCATGAACTCAAAGTAGTCAAACGAAAAGAGGTTGCACAGAAAATAAAGGAAGCAAGAGAGCAGGGAGACCTTTCAGAGAACGCAGAGTACGATGCGGCAAAGGACGAACAGCGCGACATTGAGGCGCGTATTGAAGAGCTTGAGAAAATTCTCAAAAACGTGGAAGTTGGCGACATGGACGAGGACGGGCATGATTTGGACAAAGTGAGCTTTGGACTTGCTGTGAAGGTGCGGGACAATGAGTTTGATGATGAGATGGAATTTAAGATCGTGGGCGCGACAGAGGCAAACAGCTTAAAAGGCAAGATTTCAAACGAGTCGCCGCTCGGAAAGGCACTGATCGGGGCAAAGAGAGGCGATGTCGTCACTGTGGAGGCTCCGGCAGGCGTGATAGAATATACGATACTGGATATTTATAAGCCAGAATAAGCATGAAGGTTATTTTTAAGGCGGTAAGCTTCATGTTGTGAAGAGAGGAGAATGTTTGTGGCACAAGAGAATCAAAACCAGAATAAGAACCAGCAACAGGATGAGAACCAGCTTCTGGCTGTACGCAGCGCACAGAAAGGAAGTGCATCGGATGAGAATCAGCTTCTGGCTGTGCGCAGGGAAAAATTAGCCGCGTTACAGGAGGCAGGAAAAGATCCGTTTCAGATTACAAAATTTGACGTGACACATCACAGTCAGGATGTGAAGGACGATTTCGACGCGCTTGAGGGGAAGAACGTAACCATCGCAGGGCGCATGATGTTCAAGCGCGTGATGGGAAAGGCATCGTTTTGCAATATACAGGATTTAAAGGGAAATATCCAGTGCTATGTCGCAAGGGACAGCATCGGTGAGGAGTCCTATGCAGATTTCAAGAAATATGATGTGGGTGACATCCTTGGCATCAGCGGTGAGGTATTTAAGACAAAGACAGGTGAGATGTCCATTCATGCGGCTTCTGTCACGCTGCTGTCAAAGAGCCTTCAGATTCTTCCTGAGAAATTCCATGGGCTGACAGATACAGATATGCGTTACCGCCAGAGATACGTTGACTTGATAATGAATGCAGAGGTGAAGGATACCTTTGTCAAGCGTTCAAAAGTGCTTTCAAGCATCCGGCGCTATCTGGACGGGCAGGGCTTTATGGAGGTGGAGACACCGATGCTGGTGTCCAACGCAGGCGGTGCGGCGGCAAGACCGTTTGAGACGCATTTCAATGCGCTGGATGAGGACTTAAAACTTCGCATTTCGCTGGAGCTGTATTTAAAGAGACTGATTGTAGGCGGCATGGAGCGCGTCTATGAGATCGGGCGGGTATTCCGCAACGAGGGACTAGATACCAGACATAATCCAGAGTTTACGCTGATGGAGCTGTATCAGGCATACACAGATTATCACGGCATGATGGATTTGACAGAGAATCTCTACCGCTATGTGGCAAAGGAAGTGACGGGCTCTGAAATCCTCACCTACGGGGAACACCAGATGGATTTGTCAAAGCCGTTTGAGCGCATCACGATGGTCGATGCTGTCAAGAAGTATTCCGGTGTGGATTTTCATGAGATTCACACCTTGGAGGAAGCAAGGGCAATTGCAAAGGAAAAGCACATTGCGTATGAAGAGCGCCATAAGAAGGGCGATATCCTAAATCTGTTCTTCGAGGAGTTTGTGGAGGAGCATCTGATTCAGCCGACATTTGTGATGGACCATCCGATTGAGATTTCCCCGCTCACCAAGAAAAAGCCTGAGAATCCCGAATACGTGGAGCGCTTTGAGTTCTTCATGAACGGCTGGGAGATGGCAAATGCGTATTCTGAGCTCAATGACCCGATTGACCAGCGCGCGCGCTTTGCAGCGCAGGAGGAACTGCTGGCAGCAGGCGACGCGGAGGCGAATCATACAGATGAAGACTTTTTGAATGCGCTTAGTATTGGTATGCCGCCGACAGGAGGCATTGGATTTGGCATTGACAGAATGGTCATGATGATGACGAACAGCCCGGCGATACGGGATGTGCTGTTGTTCCCGACGATGAAGTCATTGGACAAGTAAAATCCAGTATTTTCAAGGGTTTCAGCCGCTTGTTATCCGCATAGTGCAACAAA
>VSNR01000010.1 GCA_009774345.1 Lachnospiraceae bacterium
GATAAATGGTATAGATTGTTATAATAAACTAACAAGGCTGTTTTCTAGTGTATGGTCACGATTATTTCATTCAGAATATAAACAGCTTGTAAATTCATTGCGTATATGTAAAAAAGACGGAAAGAAAATTTCATATAACGAAGCGGTTGCAGTGGCGCAGCAATTGGCTGATTACCAGCAAAAAGTCATGGAGTACAATGAGATTGCAGCTCCGATTCAATCTTTTCTTGGAACAGCTTATGTGGGGATACAGTCAGATTGGAGTTATATAACAGATCAGATGAATGTTATTCGTGCTATGCATTCGGAGGAGATTTCCTTTGGCAATTTGACAGACTATGATGATTTTAGACAGGAAGGTGCTGTTTTTGCAGAGTATGTGGACAGACTGGATCGTTGTTTTGAGATTGTTGGCAATGATACATTGGATTATCTTGCAGGATGTTTTGATCCTGCTGTCTGGGATCTCGGAAAGACAGACTGTTCAGTGGTATTAACAAGGTGCAATCAATATCTGAACGGATGGGACCAATTGGATAATTGGTGCCATTTCAACGGGTTACGGACAATGCTGGACGAGAAGCAGGTTTTATCGTATATAGATACAGCGGTTCGTAATAATGTAGAGGAAAAGTTTATTGTCGATGCATTTAAAAAGCAGTTTTATTATCAGTGGATCGATTTTATATTATCGGAAGTTCCATTTTTTTCAACATTCAGCAGATTTACGCATGATGCAGCGATTCAAACATTTGCGGAGAAAGATTTAGAACAATTTGAAATTAATAAAGCAAAAATTAGAGCGAAGCTTTCTGCCAATCGTCCTTCTTTACAAACAATACAACCAAGGAGTGCATTGGCTGTTTTGATGCATGAAGGAGAAAAAAAGAGAAAACTAAAAAGTATACGAACACTTTTGACCGAAACGGGTGAACTTATTCAGCGTATTAAACCTTGCTTTTTGATGTCACCATTGAGTGTAAGCACATTTTTGGCGAATGATTCTGTCTATTTTGATGTGGTTATTTTTGATGAGGCGTCACAGATTTTCCCGCAGGATGCAATTGGCGCCATCTATCGCGCAAAACAGTTAATTGTTGTAGGAGATTCAAAGCAAATGCCTCCCAGCAATTTCTTTAATGCTACAATACAAGGCGAACATAATGATGAAGAAATCGAAGACTTGACGGATTTTGAGTCCATTTTGGATTTGTGTGGCACATTTATGAGACAGCTTCGTCTGCGTTGGCATTATCGCAGCCGCTATGAGCAATTAATTGCATTTTCAAATAAAAGTTTTTATGATGGGGCTTTAGTTACATTTCCATCTGCTAAGTTAGATGCATATGGTATTGGCGTGGATTATTATCATGTGGATGGTGTTTTTGACCGTAAATCGCATAATAATCGAATTGAGGCAGAATTTATTGTAGATTTGATTTACCAGAATATAGATCACTATCCAGAGCGTAGTCTCGGTGTCGTGGCTTTTAGCCAAACGCAGCAGGAGTTAATTGAAAAACTGTTGTCAAAGCGGCGCCAGAGTACCCCAGAAAAAGAAACTTTTTTTAATAGCAGTACGGATGAGCCATTCTTTATTAAAAATCTTGAGAGTGTTCAAGGGGATGAGCGTGATACGATTATCTTTAGTGTGGCATATGGGAAAGACGCGCAAGGTCAATTATTACATAATTTTGGCCCTCTGAATCGTGTTGGGGGAGAAAGGCGGTTAAATGTTGCTGTTACACGTGCGAAATATAATGTACAGCTGGTGTCCTCAATGCATTATACGGATATAGACCTGAATCGTACATCGTCAGAAGGGGCAAAGCTGCTTCGAGAATATCTTCATTATGCGGAAAATGGTGACGCTGTACTTGAACGAACGGTATTTACGAATTCTTTTGAGCAAGAAGAATTTGATTTTGAGCTTGAAATATGCGAGTTTTTGCGCTCGAATGGATTTGTGGTTGACACACAGGTTGGATGTTCTGGATTTAAAGTTGATCTTGGATTGAAGAGCTCTGATGGAGCTGATTATGTGCTGGCGATTGAATGTGATGGAAATACGTATCGTTCATTTGGGAACACGCGGGACCGTGACCGACTGCGGCGGGAAATTCTTGAGCGAATGGGGTGGAACTTCTATCGTATTTGGTCGGTGGATTGGTTCACAAATAAGGTTGAGGAGCAGCGTCGGCTTTTGGAGGTAGCAAGAAAAGCAGTGAATAAATGATTGCCGTTATTCAGAGCGGAAGTTGGAGTTTTCAGAGTAAGTAGCGGCAAGTGTGGATAAGGAGAAAATCATGCAGGAAGTTATTTTGATCATAAATGGACAAACTGTAAAAGTAAAGGTATCAAGAGTGTTTTGTGGGAGAAATCCTATGACGGAGCAGTGTAGTGTCAATATAATGGATGATGACAGCGGGAAACAGGTGCGCCTGTTTTGTGAGGATCGGAAGAACTATGAAGAAGCCAATACATTAGTTCAGAAAATTCATGAGGGGAAAATAACAGATTTAACTGATTATTTAGCAGAATGGCTTTAAGAAATGAGCGTGTCACATAAACTGTGTATTTCCTTAAAACTGCCATCAGGATTTAAGGATACTCATATATTGTCGGAGATTTTCCGTCGAAAAATCCTGTTTTGAGAATGGGAGCGATTGGGACATGAGGAGCAAGAAATGGATACTTTTTGAGGTCATTCAACTCCTGAGATTTTCTTGTGTCTCGCTCTCCATTCTTAGGGAAGTGACGCTTTCAGCATTCCCGTCATCTGTGATTTCTGCTATTTTCTTCGATTCATCTTTTTGCGCTGTTGTTTACGTTGCAGTTTTTTTGATAAACTGTTTGTCGTTTTCTCTTTCTCTTTTTGGGCTGAAATTCTTTTTTCTGCAACAAAAACATAATATCCGTTGATTTCATGAATCTTAACACCACCAAAGACGGAAGTCAGTTTATTTTTATACCAGTCAAGTCTTTTGGTTACCATAACCAGTTTTCCGCCCAGCACTAATTTTTTAAATCCAACCTCAATAAAATGTTTTGGAACAGAAAAATCTGCATGGTATGGTGGATTAGACAATATAAGCGTGAAATCTGTTTCTGCGACATTTTTATACCCATCGCTCAATCGAATGCTAATTTCAGGTACATTATTAAGGCGTAAATTCATCGCTGCAGATTCTATTGCCTGTTCAGAAACATCACACATTATGACATTTTGTTCACCTATTAGTTTGCCTGCAAGTATACCTACAACACCGTACCCGCAACCCAAATCCAGCACTTTATCGGATGGTAAAAAATCAATAACAGATAACATGGCTAATGTACCTTGATCAATAGAATTGGGCGAAAAAATTGAAGGTGCCGTTTCAAATACCATATCAACATCTTTAATTTTTGTAGAAATCATCTGCCTGCCTCCAAATATGAAGTGTTTACTGAATTAATTATCCTCATTATCTTATCACAAACACTCATATAATTCCATTAAATTTAGTTTTTTTATCTAAAACCGTTGCGGCACTTTTAAATATTTTTCGCATCCATGAAACTTTTTGCTGCGCCCGGCGGTCTAATCATACAGAACGTACCGAGGAGGTGAAAAAAGTGCACATATTTTCCCGTAAAAACACGAATCAAGAGCTTATTGAGCAATTGATTCTCGAGAACTACAATCAATACTACCGCATCGCATACAGCTATGTCCGCAATGAAGCAGATGCCTGTGATATCGTGCAAAATGGTGCATACAGGGCCATACGCGGCAGTCATACGCTGAAAAAGGCAGCGTATGCCCAGACTTGGGTGTACCGCATCATGCTGAACGAATGCTTCCGCTTCCTGAGACAGCCAAAGCATCTCTCGTATGAGGAGCTACAGGACGAGATGGGCAATGAGCCGTTTTACACAGAGGACGGCAGCGCCAGTCTTGATTTGCAACGGGCGCTCGATGCTCTGCCAGAGCAGGATAAGGCAGTCATTTTGTTAAGATATTTCGAGGACATGAAGTTAGAGGAGATTGCCGTGATTCTTGAGGAGAATTTAAGTACCGTAAAGAGCAGGCTGTACCGCAGCATGAAGAAGCTGCGGGGTGCGCTTGGGGAGGATGAAGGAGGGATAGCATGACAGACAAAAAGGACAGCTTGTTGGAGAACGAATTGCAGGGACTAAGAAAAGAATATCTGAAACATCAAATGACAGACATACAGACAAAGCTGCTCTGTCAAAAAATCGAGGAGGCAAAAACAATGAATAAAAACCAGTTTTATCCCATAAAATATGCAGCCGTCGCTGCCGCAGCACTCATAGGACTCTTTGTCATTCTGCCAAACACATCTGGAACGATCGCACATGCGATGGAGCAGATTCCGTTTATTGGGCAGCTTGTGAAGGTAGTGACGTTTCGGGAGTACGAATACGAGACAGACCGCAACATGGCAGATATCGAAGTGCCAGAGATACAGGCAGAAATAAAACCTGACGAACAGCCAGTGGACAGTGCTGTACAGGAGAGTTTAGACCGTACCACAGCAGAAATTAACGCAGAAATCCAGCGTATTACCGAGCAGCTGATTCAGGAATTTGAGACCAATCTGGAAAATGACTGGGGATATCAGGATGTTGTGGTAAAGAGCGAGGTTCTTGCAACCACTCCCGAATATTTTACATTGAAATTAATCTGTTATCAGGGAGCGGGCAGCGGATACCAGTGGAATTATTTTTATACGATTGACTTAAATACCGGAGAGCGCTTGCAGCTTAAAGCGCTGTTTCAGGAAGGCGCTGACTATATCACGCCAATCAGTGAGGACATCAAGCGCCAGATGCAGGAGCAGATGGACGCTGATGAGAATGTAATCTACTGGCTCCATGATGAGATTGAGGAGTGGAACTTCAAGGCGATTACGGACGAGACAAACTTTTATCTGAATGAGAAGGACAATGTGGTCATTGCCTTTAATGAAGGCGATGTGGCGCCTATGTATATGGGAACAGTGGAGTTTGAGATTCCGGCAGAAGTGCTTGCGGGGATACGCAAATGACGGTTTATGTGACAGTTCAAAATGAAAAAATGTCCTGTATTCTTGACAACTTGGGGGATGCATGTTTATAATGAAACATAGTTCCCGGTTGCTGCTGTGTGCAAAGCGTTGCAGGATTGACAGAATCAGCTTGCACGAAAGATTTGTTCAAGGAGTCCGGGCAGCGGGGATATAGAATAGGGTACAAAGACAATGACGGAGACAGTACACATTTCCAGAAAATCACAGAGAGCCGGGACAGGTGCGAGCCGGCATGAGTATGGGATTGTTGAAGATCACTCCCGAGTTTCGGTCTGAAATGTCTGAAACGGTATTATAAATTGTAAGTCAGGCATAGTAGGAACCGACGCATTTCCTGCGTTACAGGGGACGTGTATAAAAGTTTCGGGTCTTTTTGACATGTTGTGTTCAGACAAAAGTGCGCGAGACGGAGTACACTGTAATTAGGTGGTATAACGATGATAAGGCTCTCGTCCTATTTACAGGATGAAGAGCCTTTTTACATATTATTATTTTTCTGGAAGGAGGCTGCGATGGATGTTATCTCGGAGATTTTTGATATGATTGGGGATATATTGGAGCTGGTTATCACACAGGTCGTAAAACGGAAAGAAGCAAAGGAAAACAAGCAGGACAATGAAAAGAAGGGAGTAAGGAAAGACAATGTATAACAAAGTAGACACCAACCTGAATTTTGTGGACAGGGAAAAAAATGTAGAGAAATTCTGGAAGGACAATGATATTTTTCAAAAGAGCATGGACAGCCGCAGGGAGGGCGAGACCTATACCTTTTACGACGGACCGCCGACGGCAAACGGTAAGCCACATATCGGCCATGTGCTGACGCGTGTTATCAAGGACATGATTCCGCGCTACCGCACGATGAAAGGGTACATGGTGCCGAGAAAGGCAGGATGGGACACGCACGGGCTTCCTGTCGAGCTTGAAGTGGAGAAGCTTCTGGGCTTAAACGGCAAGGACCAGATTGAGGAGTACGGCATGGAGCCGTTTATCAAAAAGTGCAAGGAGTCGGTCTGGAAATACAAGGGCATGTGGGAGGACTTCTCAGGCACCGTCGGATTCTGGGCGGATATGGACGATCCTTATGTGACCTATGATGACAATTTCATCGAGTCCGAGTGGTGGGCGTTAAAAGAAATCTGGGACAAAAAGCTTTTGTATAAAGGTTTCAAGATTGTGCCGTACTGCCCGCGCTGTGGCACACCGCTGTCCTCGCAGGAGGTGGCGCAGGGCTATAAAACTGTCAAAGAACGCTCCGCCGTGGTGCGTTTCAAAGTGGTTGGCGAGGACGCGTATTTCCTTGCATGGACGACGACGCCCTGGACACTTCCTTCTAATGTGGCGCTCTGCGTCAATCCTGATGAGACATACTGCAAGGTAAAGGCAGCGGACGGATACACCTACTATATGGCGGAGGCGCTGCTTGACAAGGTGCTTGGAAAATTAGCCCAGAACGAGGGTGACAAGGCGTATGAGGTGCTCGAGACTTACAAGGGAACGGATTTGGAGCACAAGGCATATGAGCCGCTGTTTGACTTTGCGGCAGGCATTATCGAGAAGCAGCACAAAAAGGCGCACTTTATCACTTGTGACACGTATGTCACTATGACAGACGGTACTGGTATCGTGCACATTGCCCCGGCATTCGGTGAGGATGATGCCAATGTCGGCAGAAAGTATGAACTGCCGTTTGTACAGCTCGTCAACGGAAAGGGCGAGATGACAGAGGAAACCGCCTATGCGGGCGTCTTTGTGAAAAAGGCAGACCCGATGATTTTAAAGGACTTGGAGGCGAAGGGGCTGCTGTTTGACGCGCCGAAATTCGAGCATGAGTACCCGCACTGCTGGCGCTGTGATACGCCGTTAATCTACTATGCGCGCGAGTCATGGTTTATCAAGATGACCGCGGTAAAAGAGGATTTGGTGCGCAATAACAATACGGTCAACTGGATTCCAGAGTCCATCGGAAAGGGGCGTTTTGGCGACTGGCTTGAGAACATTCAGGACTGGGGCATCTCGCGCAACCGTTACTGGGGAACGCCGCTCAATGTGTGGGAGTGCGAGTGCGGCCATCAGGAGTGTATCGGCAGCAGGCAGGAGCTTGCAGACCGCAGCGGCAATCCTGACGCGGCAAAAGTGGAACTGCACAGACCCTATATTGACGAAGTGACGTTTCAATGCCCGCACTGCGGCAAGGAGATGCACCGGGTTCCAGAGGTGATTGACTGCTGGTTTGACTCGGGCGCAATGCCGTTTGCACAGCATCACTATCCGTTTGAAAATAAAGAATTGTTCGAGCAGCAGTTTCCGGCGCAGTTTATCTCGGAGGCAGTGGACCAGACGCGCGGATGGTTTTATTCGCTGATGGCGGAGTCCACACTGCTATTTAACAAAGCGCCTTATGAAAATGTTATCGTGCTCGGTCATGTTCAGGATGAGAATGGACAGAAAATGTCCAAGTCAAAAGGAAACGCGGTGGACCCGTTTGAGGCGCTTGAAACCTACGGCGCGGACGCAATCCGCTGGTATTTTTACGTCAATTCCGCACCTTGGCTGCCAAACCGTTTCCACGGAAAGGCAGTGCAGGAGGGACAGCGCAAGTTTATGGGCACGCTGTGGAACACGTATGCATTTTTCGTGCTTTACGCGAATATCGACGGTTTTGACGCGACGAAATACACGCTGGAGTACGACAAACTTCCAGTGATGGACAAATGGCTTTTGTCAAAGCTCAACACGGTGGTCGGCGCAGTGGACAGTGATCTTGAAAACTACAGGATTCCCGAGGCGGCGCGTGCCTTGCAGGAGTTTGTGGACGAGATGAGTAACTGGTATGTACGGCGCAGCCGCGAGCGCTTCTGGGCAAAGGGCATGGAGCAGGACAAGATTAACGCCTATATGACGCTCTACACCGCGCTGGTAACGATCTCAAAGGCAGCGGCGCCAATGATTCCGTTTATGACAGAGGATATCTACCGCAATCTCGTGTGCAGCATTGACCCGTCTGCGCCGGAGAGCATCCATCTGTGCGATTTCCCGTCTGTCGAGGAAAAATTTATCGACAGGCAGCTTGAGGCGGATATGGAGGCCGTGTTGAAGACCGTCGTGATGGGGCGTGCGTGCCGCAACACGGCAAATATCAAGAACCGGCAGCCGATCAGCACGATGTTTATCAAGGCGCCGTTCACACTGGGGGCATTTTATCAGGAAATCATCGAGGAGGAGCTGAATGTCAAGAAGGTGGTATTTACAGAGGATGTGCGGGAATTTACGACCTATACCTTTAAGCCGCAGTTAAAGACTGTGGGTCCCAAATATGGCAAGCAGCTTGGCGGCATCAAGGAAAAGCTTTCCACCATTGACGGCAATGCGGCGATGGATGAACTCAAGGCAAACGGGGTTCTCGCTTTTGAGGTAAGCGGCGTGGAAGTGAAGCTTGCCGAGGAGGATCTGCTGATTGACATTTCCCAGAAAGAGGGCTATGTGACAGAGGCGGACAATACGGTGACCGTCGTGCTTGACACAAATCTGACGGATGCGCTGATCGAGGAGGGCTTTGTCTACGAGGTCATCAGCAAGGTGCAGACCATGCGCAAGGATTCGGGCTTTGAGGTGATGGACCACATTAAAGTTTACATCAGTAAAAATGACACGATTGTCAGTGTGGTGCAGAAAAATGAGAAGGCAATCGGGGAAAAGGTTCTCGCGGACGCGTTTGTGTACGGTGAGGAACAGGTGCCGAACGGAAAAGACTGGAATATCAACGGCGAGAATGCTACTGTCGGTGTGGAGCGGTGTTAGGCTTTAGGAGAGATTAGAAAATGAAAAAAAGTCGCAGAATCATAAAGATTGTCCTGATTGTTGTGGGCGTGCTGCTGGTGGTCTTTGTCGTGGCGTCGTTTCTGCTCATCAATCATTTTATGAAGGAATATTTTAACCGGAGTGAGCAAAAGAAGTATTCCGAGTACATGCGCTGGGCGGACTTTGAAGATTTTCCAAGGGAGACGGTGACCTTTGCCTCTGGCAAAGAGACGCTGACGGGCTATATCTATGGCAAGGATCAGCCGGCAAAAGGGCTGGTGGTGGTGTCGCACGGGCTTGGCGGATACTCAGAAGGGTATATCAGCGAGACCAAGTATTTCGTGGACCATGGATTTATGGTGTTTGCCTACGACAATACAGGGAGCGGCGCCTCGACAGGCGAGAGCTGTATCGGGCTGGTACAGTCGGCGCTGGATTTGGACAATGCACTGGCCTATGTCGAGCAAAATCCCATTTTTGACGGGCTGCCGATCTGCCTGTATGGACATAGCTGGGGCGGATTTGCCACGACCGCGGTGCTCAATTTTGACCATGACATCACAGCAGTTGCAAGCCTTGCGGGGTACAATGACAGTATGCAGGAAATGTCCTATGTCGGAAAAAGTCTCATTGGTCCGTTTGCCTATTTGGAGAAACCGTTTATATGGCTCACGCTGCGCATGACATTTGGGGACAAGATGAACCTCACTGCGGCGGACGGCATCAACCGCGCGACTGACACAGCTGTCATGATTATTCAGGGAGACCAGGATGACTTTGTGGGATTTGACGGACCCTGTATCTACACCAATCGGGATAAAATTACAAGAACAGATGTGAAGTATGTGCTCCTTGAGGGCAGGAAACATGGCGATCTGATGATGGATTACAGCGAGGAGCGTCTGGCGTATATGGAGAAGCTTGATGCAGAGTATAATGATCTCCTTGCGCAGTATGAGGATGAGGTTCCTGATGAAGTCAAAAAAGCGTGGAATGACACCATTGACAAAAAGCTGACATCGCAGTTAAATGAAGAATTGTTTGCGGATATTTTGGACTTTTATCTGGAAGCGATCGGGGATTAAAAACGTTATATAAAAAAGAACTGGCATATCTTGTCAGTTCTTTTTTGAATTGTTTTAGACAATTATTTCGCCTGCATACTGGCAAGCAGTTCTTTTAGACGCGCGATTTCTGCGTCTTTGTCGGCATTTTCCTGTGTTAGGAACTGTAGGAAAATAACTGACGCATCTTGACTTGGCTATTTCTCCGATAGCACAGCACAAAAAGCCTCGCCGTAGCCCGCTACGCCTACGTTTTTTGTACTGCACTCTCGAAGAAATATCCTGCGCAATCTGCATCACTTATTTTTCTACAATTCCTTAATCGCGCGATTTCTGCCTGCTGGTGACGTTCAAAAGCTTCATTTAATCTTTTCGGGGTAGTGATGCCAAGAACGGGACTGCTGATTGCATGGGCAAACATTCTCTGTCCTTCTCGCCTCTGTTAAAAATAATGTCCAGCATAAGGTTTGTCTTCTTCTTTCTCCTAAAGCATTTTTCAAACACGCTCCAAACTGTTTGGGAATATTCGTCCTATTTCTCCACCCCATTCAAATTCACATGCTCATCCTCTTCCATGGGAATCATCAAATATTTCTGCCCGTCAATCCGGTCGAACTTCACCCGCTCCGCCTTCTCTGGCTTCATGCGCAGGAAGACTTCTGCCCAGTTCTTGGCCTCCTCGGGGTCAAGCGGCGCCTCCATCTTGACGAGCGTCTCGATCTGTTCGGTCTTTTCTTCATTTTCCTGACGGGTGTCCTTGAGCTCCTGCTTTAAGGAGGCGACTTCTTCAAGAAGCTTGATTTCCTTCTTTTCCTTGTTGTTTTTTTCGATGGCCTTCTCATTGACCAGATTGCGCACGACGGGCGGCCTGTCATGAAATTCTTCGGTGAAATGATCCTGTATCTGCATGACGGCGGCGTCTGGAAGCTTGCTCTCTGCAAACACTTCCTTGATGATTTCCGTCGTGAGTGTAAATTCCTCTGGCTCCACGAGCACGAGATCCTCCATTGCTGCCTCGTGTTCCTCAGCGATGTCGTTTAATTTTTCCTGAATGTTGATGAGCATCTCATCGCTGTTCTCGATAATGGGCGCGATGGCAGTCTTGACAATGCTGCTGAATGCGTTGTGTTCCTCTGTGGCAGTCCGCTTCGCGCCGCAGCCAAGCGCCGTCTCGATAAAGTCGCGGTGTGAATCCTTGGCATCACGCACGTAATATGTAAGGGAGTGGACGTCTGCTGAGCGGTCTATAAAGGAGGGGAACAGAAAGCCGACATCGGGCGCGGCAACAACCCAGTCCTGTATGCGGATGCCGATGCGGTTTAGGTCGGCGCGGTAACCCAGTCCCGGTTTGGACAGGTTGACCGGGCAGATGGCACACAGCAGATAGGTAAAGACCTCCTCGGATTCATCGAGTTTGAGGTCATCGTTTGTCTTGGTGATGACATCGTATGCATCGTGGAAAACCAAGATCAGATAGTTGCCCACATAGTCGTAATTTTCAATAATTTTATCATACAGATGTTCTAATAATTCCGGGTTTTTCAGTCCGCTCTCACGCAGTCCCAGCAGATACTGCTGTTTTCCGCCGGGTTCCTCCTCCTCGTCTGCAAAGTGCAGTTCGAGCAGGTTGTTTCCGATGGTGCCGGAAAGCGTTTTCTTCGCGATCTCAAGATATTTGAAAAATTCCTCGTCCTCGAGATTGAGGAAGGTTTCGTTTAATTCTACAACCTTATTTTTGCTGGCGTCCACATAGCAGCCGCACATTCTGGTGATCGTGCAGTTCTCTTTCTTAAAGCGCCTTTTTAATTCTAGGATATCTTTATTTCGCAACATATACAGTCCTCGCTTCTATATTAATAATGGGCGGTTTATGACCACCGGTGAAATCGTTGATAATACACGTAGTGTATCATATTTGGCGGCGGGCTTCAATATGGTTTTTTAATTTGAGCACGATTCTGTGGCGTTCGGCGGCGTTTTGTGGTATACTCACGACAGATGAAATCTGCCGTGAGTATAGCATACTTTCAGTATGCTGACAGCCTCAGCCGCGAAGCGGCATATTTCCTTATGCGGCTGTGTGCATCATTTTATACTGGTGGTCAGTCTTTTCGACCGCCAGTATAAGATAGCAGCAGAGGGCATTTGAAAGAGAGGGGTGTGGATGGGACGTTTTTTAAATCAGGGAAACAGAAAGTTTGCAGAGTTTTCGCAGTCGAAATATTTCGTGGACAAGACAGTGCTGATCAACAAGCTTTTGCAGAAGGATGCCGACGGGAAATTTGTCTGCAACAGCAGACCGCGGCGGTTTGGAAAATCTGTCACAGCGGATATGCTGGTCGCGTTTTTCAGCAGAGGGACGGATTCGGGCAAATTATTTGAGCCGTTACAATGTGTGAAGGATGCGCTCTTTTTGGCAAGTATGAATCAGTATGATACTATTTTTGTTGACATTCAGGCACAGTTTGGTGCGGCGCAGTTTGAGCATAAGGCGCCTGTCCCGTATATCAATGGAAATATTGTGCGGGAATTGCAGGAGGCGTACAGGGAGATTGAAAAATCTGCGAACGAGGGCAGCGCCTTGGCGACGGTTTTGACAGAGATCTATTACAGGACAGGGTGCCAGTTTGTCATTATTTTTGACGAGTGGGACTATCCGATTCGTGAGTTTGGCGAGGACAATTCCGATCGGAAAGACTATATAGAATGGCTGCGCAGCCTGTTCAAAAACAGCGATGCGAAGGAATATGTGCGGCTTGCATACCTCACAGGCATTATGCCCATTGTGCGGACCAAGGGACAGTCGGCGGTGAATAATTTTATGGAATACACGATGACAAATCCGATGGATTTGGCGCAGGATATCGGCTTTACAGAAGAGGAGGTCCGGGCGCTTTGCGATCGGTTTGAGGTTTCGTTTGAGCGGATGAAAGAGTGGTATAATGGGTATTATTTAAATGGCACTGCGATGTATAACCCGCTCTCGGTGGTTCGAGCGCTCGCGTGCAGGCAGTTTCAGCAGTATTGGACAACGACAGGTACTTACGGTGATATGGATGATCTGATCAGCAGAAATTTCGACGGTCTGCGCGAGGATGTGATCAGGATGTTATCCGGGAACAGGGTTTTGGTCAGCGTGGCGAATGGAAAAAATGATTTGCAGTCCTTTAAAAATAAGAGCGAAGTCCTGACAGCGCTGATTCATCTGGGATATTTTGCGTATGATTCAAACACGCACGAGGCGTATGTGCCGAACAAGGAGATACAGCAGGTTTTTTATCAATATATGGAGGACAGCAAACAGGATCATCTATCAGGGTTTATGAAGGTTTCCGAGCAGATTTTAAGTGCAGTGATGGAGGGGGATGCCGTTAAGACGGCGCAGCAGATTCAGCTTGTGCACAATGATTTTATTTCCAGCATTGAGTACAATGATGAAAACTCGCTGTCCTGTACGATCATGATTGCGCTGATTTCTGCCTTTCGGTATTATCACAAGCCTATTCGGGAATTTCCGTGTGGAAAAGGCTTTGCAGACCTTGTGTATCTGCCGCTTGCAAACAAGCCAAACTGCCCGGTGATTGTGGTCGAGCTAAAATGGGACAAAGGCGCGGCTGCGGCAATCGCGCAGATCAAGAACAGGCAGTATCCTGCGTCGCTTAGGGAGTATGCAGGCGAAATTCTGCTGGTGGGGATTGATTATGACAAAAAAACCAAACAACATACCTGTCTGATCGAGCGCTGTATGCATACATCATTGTTGTGAGCGGCAACGCCTGCAAGTTTTGCTTGCCAGAGGGCAGGAAAAGGGGCTATGATGTAAATAAGAATTTTATATGAAAATTATATATAGAAAGGACAAACCAATATGATGAAGCAGGCAGACCAAAGAAACCTGTCAATGGTCATGGACTTGTATGAGCTGACCATGGCAAACGGTTATTTTAATGATGGGGACATCGAGGCGCGGGTAGCGTTTGATGTCTTTTACAGGAAAAATCCTGACAGGGGCGGTTTTACCATCTTTGCGGGGTTAGAGCAGATTGTAGAATATATCGAAAACCTGCATTTTTCTGAGGAGGATGTGGCGTATCTGCGCTCGCTCAATACTTTTACGGAGGCGTTTTTGGACTATCTGAGTACGTTTTCATTTCGTGGAGACCTCTATGCATTCCCGGAGGGAACGATTATGTACCCAAACGAGCCCGTGATTACCGTGGTGGCGCCGTTAATAGATGCGCAGCTTGTGGAGACGGCAATCCTTGCACAGACAAACCACCAGTCGCTCGTGGCGACCAAGACGGCGCGCATCGTGAAGGCGGCGGAGGGAAAAATGGTATCGGATTTTGGTGCGCGGCGGGCGCACAATATGGATGCGGCGGTGTACGGCGCGCGCGCTTCCTACATTGGCGGGGCAGCGGGCACAGCGACTGTTCTGGCGGGGCAGATGTTTGGCATTCCTGTGAGCGGCACGATGGCGCACAGCTGGGTGATGTATTATAAAGATGAGTTTGAGGCGTTTAAAAATTATGCGGTCAATTATCCAGATAATACCGTGCTTTTGGTGGATACGTATGACACGATTCAGTCTGGCATTCCCAATGCGATCCGTGTGGCGCATGAGATTCTCGAGCCCAAGGGAAAACGGCTCAAAGGCATCCGCATTGACAGCGGAGATTTGGCATACCAGTCGTCAAAGGTCAGGAAGATGCTGGATCAGGAAGGGCTGACAGACTGCAAGATTATTGTGTCAAACAGTCTGGATGAACACACCATCTCGTCCTTGAATGTGCAGAAAGCATGTATTGACGGTTACGGTGTGGGAGAGCGCCTGATCACAGGTGCTACCAGCGACTACTCCGATGACACGCTGGCGCTGCTTGGCGCGGTGTACAAGATTGCCGCAGTGGAGGAAAACGGGGTGTTTACGCCGCGCATCAAGATTTCAGGCACGGTGGAGAAGATCACAAACCCCGGTCTGAAAAAAGTGTACCGCATTTATGACCAGAATGGAAAGGCAAAGGCGGACTTGATCGCGAAGGCAGACGAGGAGATTGACATGAGCGGCACGTTCCGTTTTGTGGACCCCAAGATGCCGTGGCGCAATCTCAAATTTACGAACTGCACCGCAAAACCCTTGCAGGTAAAAATATTTGAAAATGGAAAACGTGTGTACGAACTTCCCGCATTAGAGGAGATCAGAAGTTATGTGAGAAAGCAGCTCGACGAGGAAATCTGGGAGGAGGAGCAGCGCTTTATCAACCCGCATGAGCATTATATGGACATGACCCCGGACTATTATGAGCTGAAGATGGGACTTTTGCACGAGAGAGGCAAGCTGGGTTAATAATCCGACTCAGATAGACGATATAATTCATGTATGCTGATGTGATAATATTATGAAATTATGTAAAGAAAGAGAGGTACAACAGGATGCAGATCAATATGGTAAACAATTACCGCAGTTTTCAGGTGCAGAATCACAACCCCGCAGCGTGGATGCGCGGCAAGGTCCAGCAGACAGCAAAGGCGCAGGACGTGTTTGGCGCACAGTGCAAGGTGACGATCTCGGGTGAGGGCAGGAAATTAAGCAGAGAGTCCGAGTCTGAGGCAAAGAGCTTCTCCGCCGGCAGCGCAGAGCGGATGCTGCTTCGGGCGCAGGAGCAGAAGGCACAGGAGCAAAAGCAGCATTCGGGTACATTGGATGAGATTTCCGATCTGATGAGTGAGATTCAGAGTTGTTATTCATCAGGAGAGAGCAAGGAGACCATCGAGAAGAAGCAGGATGCGTTGCAGCGGCTGATCGATTTGAAAGCGCGTCAGGAGGAAGAGAACAATAAGCTGACAGAATATGCAGCAGACAGCGCGGCGTCCGCTTCAATGGGGCAGCAGGAGGTTGACCAGAAAAACGCAGACCTCTATATGATGCTAAAGAGCTTTGAGGAGCAGGAGGACGAAGAAGAGGGCGCTGGCGAGGACGCTTCTGACAAGTCGAATGGTGCCGGGCAGGAGGAGAAGCTTGGCAGTGCCGGCGAACAGTTTGAACAAGCTGCGTCAATGCTTGGCGTGTCGGCGGCAAAGCGTGAGATGCAGGTGACAGCAGCGGTTGATGAGCTGATGCAGGACGGTTATGACAAGATTGCCCAGTCGTATGCAATGATGCACGACGTACAGACAGAACTCAATCTTGCGATGGAGGCGGCGGGAAAGGAGAACCTCAGCGAAGAGGAGCGGCGTGAGCTGGTTTCCGGGCATTTGGCGTCTGCAAACGGCTTGATGAGGTCAAACTATGCTGAGATGATGAAGCTGCGCAAAAGCGGCATACAGGAGACAAAGGATGCGCGTGAGCTTGAACAGGAGCATATCCGGCTCAATCCGCTCGACGGCGTAGCGCAGGCAAGGCAGTCCATTCTGGACAACGGTGTGGATGCCGCGCTGAACGAGGTGTCTCAGGGTACGATCGAGAAGGCGTCTGACGAGCTGGAACAGCGGGTGCAGGAGCTGATTGACAAGCGCAATGACATCACCTCCGACGAAGACGAGAGCGAAAAGGCGCAGGAAACCGAGGAGAAAACCGACGAAATCATCGCGGATCAAAACGAGGAACAAAACGCAGAGGATGAAGTTTTGGCAGACGCAGAGTGAGTTAAAACGCAAAAAAACGTGATTTTCGAGAATTAATTGTTTAAAGATTGGACATAGTGTGCTATAATATGAAGAATGAGAAAAGATAAATAGTAAATTAGCTCAAAATTACGTGTACTTTTAAGAAATAGGCACAGGAAGAAGGAGAGGTAAAGAAATGCCAAAAAAGCCAATAATTGACAAAGAAATGTTTAAGAGGAGCGTCTTGTACAATGTAAAGACACTGTATAGAAAGACGTTGGAAGAAGCGACCGATCAGCAGGTTTTTCAGGCGGTAGCATATGCTGTGAAGGATGCGATTGTGGATCACTGGCTCAAGACACAGGAGGCGTATGAGGAGAAGGACCCCAAGACAGTATACTATATGTCGATGGAGTTCCTGATGGGGCGTGCGCTTGGCAACAATATGATTAATCTGATGGCATACAAGGAGTTTTCAGAGGCGCTTGAGGAGCTGGGACTTGACATCAATGTGATCGAAGATCAGGAGCCGGATGCAGCGCTTGGAAACGGTGGTCTGGGACGGCTTGCAGCATGTTTCCTAGACTCGCTTGCGACGCTTGGATACTCTGCATACGGATGCGGTATCCGCTACCGCTACGGAATGTTTAAGCAGGAGATCCGCGACGGATTCCAGCGCGAAGTTCCCGATGACTGGCTCAGAGACGGCAATCCGTTTGAGCTGCGCCGCACAGAGTACACGAAGGTGATCAAATTTGGTGGAAACGTGGCTTGCAGGGAAGAGGACGGCAGACTGATCTGGTATCAGGAGAATTACCAGTCTGTCAAGGCAGTTCCCTATGATCTTCCAGTAGTAGGATATGGCAACGGCATTGTCAACACCCTCAGAATCTGGGATGCAGAGCCGATGGACTGCTTTAGTCTGGATTCCTTTGACAAGGGGGATTACCAGAAGGCAGTAGAGCAGACCAATCTGGCGAGAAATATTGTCGAGGTTCTTTATCCGAATGACAATCATATTTCCGGCAAGGAGCTTCGTTTAAAGCAGCAGTATTTCTTTATCTCGGCTTCCGTGCAGACGGCAATCGAGAAATATATGTCCAAACATCATGACATCCATAAATTCTATGAGAAAGTGACATTCCAGTTGAACGATACGCATCCGACGGTGGCGATTGCAGAGCTGATGCGCATATTGCTGGATGATTTCCATTTAGAGTGGGACGAGGCCTGGGAGATCACGACAAAGACCTGCGCGTACACAAATCACACGATCATGGCAGAGGCGCTTGAGAAATGGCCGGTAGATCTGTTCCAGAGGCTGCTTCCCAGAATTTATCAGATCGTGGAAGAGATCAACCGCAGGTTCCTGATGGACATTGTCAACAGATATCCAGAACCGGCTGACAAGATCAAGAAGATGGCAATCATAGCAGATGGTCAGGTCAAGATGGCGCACATGGCAATCGTTGCCGGATACAGTGTCAATGGTGTGGCGAGACTCCACACAGAGATACTCAAGAATCAGGAGCTTCGGGACTTCTATGAGATGTATCCGCAGAAGTTCAACAACAAGACAAACGGCATCACACAGAGACGTTTCCTGCTTCATGGCAATCCGCTGCTTGCAGACTGGGTGACGAAGAAGGTAGGCGAGGACTGGATTGTAGATCTGCCTGTGATTGAAGGACTGGTGAAGTACGTCGATGATCCTGTGGCACAGAGAGAGTTCATGGAGATCAAGCGCAAGAACAAAGTGCGTCTGGCAAAATATATCAAAGAACACAACGGTGTTACAGTGGACCCGGATTCCATCTTTGACGTGCAGGTCAAGAGGCTGCACGAGTACAAGAGACAATTGATGAACATTCTGCACGTGATGTATTTGTATAATGAGATTAAGAAAAATCCGACGATGGAGTTCTATCCTAGGACATTTATCTTTGGTGCAAAAGCAGCGGCAGGCTATAAGAATGCGAAGCTTACCATCAAGCTCATCAACGCAGTGGCAGACAAGGTGAACAATGATCCTGTTGTCAAGGACCGTATCAAGGTCGTATTCATCGAGGACTACAGAGTATCGAATGCAGAGCTGATCTTTGCGGCAGCAGACATCTCAGAGCAGATTTCTACCGCATCAAAGGAAGCAAGCGGCACAGGCAACATGAAGTTTATGCTCAACGGTGCATTGACACTCGGTACGATGGATGGTGCGAATGTGGAGATTGTTGAGGAAGTCGGCAATGAGAATGCGTTTATTTTTGGATTGAGCTCGGACGAGGTTATCAAGTATGAGAACCACGGCGGTTACAATCCGATGGATATCTATAACAGCGATGCAGAGATCAGAAAGATTGTGGACCAGCTTGTGGATGGCACCTATGCCGATGACAGGGAGCTTTTCAGGAGCCTTTACAACTCTCTCCTGAACACGCTCGATACAGACAAGGCGGACCGCTACTTTATTCTCAAGGATTTTCATGCTTATGCAGATGCGCAGAAGCGGGTGGAGAAGGCATATAAGGACAAGACCGGCTGGGCAAGGAGCGCGATGCTCAATGTCGCAAAGGTTGGCAAGTTCACTTCTGACAGAACCATCCAGCAGTATGTAGATGAAATCTGGCATCTTGACAAGGTAGAACTAGAGGGATAAAATATATTATATAAAACGCATATCTCAACAAATCGGGGTATGCGTTTTCGCTTTTACAATGTGTGCATCACATGATGCTGGGCGGTCAGCCTTTACGGCCGCCGGTATAGACAGATTACTCCTGCGCGGACGGGAATATGGAGATTCGAGTATGAAGAAAAGTTATCACAAAATCATATTTTTACTCATCAGTATCGTGGCGGCTGCCACGCTGAGCGGCTGTACATCAGACAAAACAGTCAGAAATTATCTTCAAGCGCTCTTGGATGCATCATACAAAAATGATGCAGCAATCTTTGTGGATATGAAGCTGGGGAGTGAGGAGGAGGCGCAGGCACTCTACGACCGGGGCATTGATACCGGCGTAGGGGTGTTTTGCAGCAAACTTGGCGTGGCGGATGCTTACAGGGAATCGTTTCGTCAGGTGTATATGGACATGCTTGGAAAAGTCCGGTATACCGTTGATCACGCCGAGAAGCAAAGCGACGGCTCTTATGTAGTGACGGTGACGTATGAGAAAATGAATATCTTCAAGCCAGCGCTCGAGCACTATCAGGAAGCGGTGGCGGCGATGGCGGATACGTGGAAAGACACCGGGAAACCGCCCACGGAGGAAGCATTAGAGGAAAGTGTATTTTTAGAATTTAAAAACAGTATGGAGACAGTGCTGTCAGAAGTACAGTATGATGAGGCAGCCACGATGACAGTGCGGATTGAATTGATCGAAAATGTGTACACGCCCAACACAGATGATATCGCGGAGTTGGAGAAAGCACTGTTTGATGGCGAATGAGGAGGGAACTTCATTGGGAAATCTGGTAAGACTTGAGGAGATCAAGTGTCCAAGCTGCGGTGCCACACTGACGATACCAGAGAATAATACAAAGGTTATCAAGTGCGAGTACTGCGGCAGTGAGTTTGTTGTGAATATGGAACAGGAAAACAATACGGTGCCGCCGCCAAGACCAGACTGGGTGCCGATGCAGCCTGTTCAATCCAATTCGTCCTCCAGTCCGGTGAAGGCGGCTGTCTTAATCATCGCTGGTTTGGCAGGTTTTTTTGGGATGATTGGATTTATGCAGTATGCGCAGCGGACAAAACCGGTGAAAACGGAATACAACACACCCTACACCGCCCCGAACATCACTTTGTATGAGGAGGAAGAAGCGTTCTCGGGAATGCTGGGAGAGATGGTTTCCATCGTATTTGGCAAGGATGCCGACAGTGTGACAGAGCAGGAGCTTGCCAAGATCCAGTGGATTGCCGACAGGAGTGACATGGACAACTGTTATCTGGGTTACAGCTTTGAGAATCCGATGGAGCATCCCGACGCAGAATTAGAATGGCTCACGTTTCCGTATCGGACACAGACAGGTTATGAAAATCTGTACAGATTGACAGGATTGAAGCGGCTGGACACGAATAGCCGGCTCTCGGGCTGCAATTTGAAATCAGTCCCGCTCGAGGCTGTCACGGCGTATTTCGATTCGTTTGAGGAGGAGGCAGCCGCGCTTGAAAATCCGTCCGCAATCCGTGCGCTGACAGTCAAAGGGTCGATAGAGCAGCTTGACGGGATTGAGATCTTTTCGAATGTCGAGACGCTCTCTTTGTCTGCCGCAGAATTGGAGGATGTGGATGCGCTGGCTGCCTTAAAGCAGCTTCGGTCGCTCACACTTACCAGCGCGGATGGGATCAGCGATTTTTCTGTACTCTCCACTGCCGCGAAGCTCGAGGAGTTGTCTATTGAGTCTGAGAGTCTTAAATCGCTTGAATTTCTGCAAAGAATACCGCAGCTAAAAGGGCTTGGGCTCAAGGATGGGCAGTTTATCAATCTTGGCGGAATCGAGGCATTGGAGCATTTGGAGCGGCTTTCTATTGAGAACTGCGATGAACTGACGGATATGGGCAGTGTCTCAGCCCTTTTGACGCTGCGGGAGCTGATGCTGGATAAACCATATAAATGCCCTGAGCCGTCGCTTGCAGAGCTTGTGAACTTGCAGCGTCTGACGCTCGAAGGCTTTAGCTCCTGTGAGTTTCTGCCGAAACTGACAAACCTTGAGGAACTGGTACTACGGGGCTGCAATCTGGACTCTGATCCCAATCTTGCTGGACTTACCAAGCTGCGGAAACTGACATGCACCTCGTATGGCTCGGACCGGTCGCTAGCGTTTATCAATCACCTGACGACGCTGGAAGAATTAAATCTGGGCGGCATGGTGACTTATGAGGATGTCTCTGGCATTTTTATGCTGCCACAGCTAAAGAAGCTGCATATCAGCGGCATGGAATGTGAGATTGATTTCGACAAAATCACCGACAACCCTTCGTTGGAATCGCTGGAAATGGCAGGCATAAAACTTTATGAAAATGTGCAGATCGAAGGCGGTTATGGGATTGTGAGCATCGACTGGGATGATGTGTATCTGGCGGACCATCTGGACTTTGTGGCACATTTTCCGAATCTGAAAAAGCTGGATGTAGCGGACAACAAGCTTGAGAATGTAGATTTTGCCGCAGCGCTCATGAAGCTCGAGGAGATTGATCTGTCAGACAATTATGTGACAGATCTGCATACGCTCGCAGACCTGCCCGCCCTGCGGGAGGTAAACTGCAAAGGAAATCCCGTCAGCAATCTGCGCGTTCTGGACGAGGAGCGGGTGAATGTTATCAGTAAATAGAAAAAGAAATATAAAAAATTCCCCGGCTTGGGGAATTTTTTATACAGCCATCATCTCATCAATATTCGAGATAATTCCCTTCAAAGCATTATTCAAATCTGAGTCAATCGGAAATTTGACAAGCTCGTTTAAGATGGTCTTTGCCTTGTCTGTATCATATACCTCAAGTGCCTGAAAGGCTTCCTGAAGCTGCTCACCCCACTTTTTAAAGGTCATGTGATGGCCCTCCTGATCGACGGCATCTTGTTTTAATCCAAGAGATTTCGTATATTCATTCAGAATGCTGTATGCCTCGTCAAGCTCAAGAGAGAGCTTTTTCCAGTTGGCACGCACCACATCATAACACCCTGCATAGGCTTCAAGCTCGTGGAAAAATGCCGTGTCGGTGAGATTGACAAGACCCAGCTCATTTGCCTTCAGCCGCAGCGCGTGCGCGTTGGCACCGTAGCGCAAAAGCGTGTCAGGCTGCATCAGGTCATACAGGGAATCTTCGTATTTATCGCTGTTTTGCAAAAAGGCTAACGCCAGTTCGTTGTAGCGCTCAACATTGTGTCCAAGCCGAAGCATCGCATTGTCAATGTCGATGCCGTGCCGGGCAAGGTAGCGCATTTTGATCTTGCTGTCTGTGAGCAGGGTATCAGGGATCTGCTGCTGTAAGTGCTCCATGACCTGTTTTGCGTGGTAAGCCATCATAGAAATCTGCTGTTTCTGCGCGAGAATGCGCGCTTTTTTGTGATAGTAGCCCACCGCAGCCCACAGAAAAAGTGCGGTTGGGAGAATCCACAGCAGAGACCACAGCGCCGCGCGCGGCAGCGCGCCAAGCAGGCAGAGCAGTGCGATCAGCAGCGACACGCCGCCCATAGCCGTCAGCCAGATCAGGGCAGAGCGGTCAATCAGGTGTTTTAGTTCCTCGAAAATTCGGTTTTCCGTATGATTCATAACAGTATCCTTTCGCGCGGTTCGTGTATTTTTTCGTATGCTTTCGTCATGTATATTCCTATAGTAACACATTTTGCCGCGCGAAAAAAGAGGAAAAGCGCATTCGGCAGAAAAAGGAAGTACGGAAGCTATTTCTCCCCGCGATACCTGCGAAACTCCGGCATACTGAGGAGCCGGGAGACAAAGGTGAGTGTGAAAAATAAAATAGCCGTATCAATTGGCAGCATAATGATATTTTTGATGACGCGCGCAGGCAGGATTGCCATAAAGGCATTTCCGTTCATGACAGCGAGCCACAGGGTGTTCAGTCCGCAGTTTACGATTCCTTTGGTCAAAAGTTCTGCAAGAAAGATCCGCCAGATCTTCACGGGCTTTTTGTACAGGATGGAGCCATAGATCACCCCTGCCACCATAACATTGAAGGTATAGCCAAAGAAGAATGCGCCGCCATCGGGCTTTAGCAGATACTTGAGAATATCGAGTGTGGCGCCAAAGACTGCGCCCACACAGGGGCCAAACAGATATTCAATCACGCGGTTTGGCAGGCCGGAGAAGCCGATGCGGATATTGGGCGTAATAAAGATGGATGTGGTGTAGTTGAGCACGACCGCCAGCGCCGCCATCAGTCCGCAAAGGACAAGATTGTGCGTGACCTTGAGCTCCTTAAAGGCGCCTGTGAAGCGGTCTGAATCAAGTTTTGAGTAACGGTTTCTGATTTTTTGCATAAAATAAGCCTCCTTTATGCAGCAACCTGAAACTACACAAATGAGACGTAAGATAAAAACGTAAGAAAATCTTAGCAGTCAAATATGTAGCAGCGGGATGCGAACCTCGTATCGCAAGACAAGACGTCATCCTGTCTCTTTCGTCCCTGTGACAACTCCCTGTTCACAAGGCACTGCAAGGAATGTGGTACAGTGTAAAGCATTCCTAACGCACGCGGTTCTACTCTGCATGATAAAATTAAGTAAGTAACAATCGAACTATACAACATTTTGCAGAATTTGTAAAGAAAATTATTTTATAAAATGGTTTTTTGGAAGATATACCGATTCATAAGTAATAAAATCCGCTGTTGTCGGCAGGGTGGTCATTGCGTTATACAGTGAAGGGCTGGACCTGTCACGATATCCGTGTTTATGCTGAAACTTACGCTGGATTTTCTTTAAGGGCGATGATATAATTGTTTTTGAGTAATCGAAGGTGTGGGGGCGAAAACAAGATAGCAAAAAGAGATTCAAGGGGGAAACATATGCTTTATTTGAAAGCACAGGAATTATCACAGATGCAGGATGTATTTAATGCCAATCCGCTGCAGGACGAAAAGGAGATTGACCGGTTTTACCAGGATGCGACGGAGGCAAGGACTGGCGACGCATATTCAGGTTTTGTCGAAAAGATGGGTTTATTGCTGGAGGATTCGCGTCAGTCGCTGATTCATAAACTCTTTATCGGTCATGCCGGAGTTGGTAAGACAACCGAGTTATACCGATTGAAGCATATAGCGGAAGAAAAAAAGTTCCTCACATGCATGGGAAGATGTGATATCGACCTGGATTCGGGTGATATTGAATATACGGATGTGTTGTTTTATATATTGGATCTGCTGGTGAATCAGGCGTGTTTAGAGGGGTTGAAAATCAGCGACCGCGTTGTGAAAAAAATCGAAAATTACTGGAACAGCAGCACAGAACTGGTCAGGACGATCTCCATGCAGGCGGAGACAGAATTTTCGCTTGGCCTGGGAAGTGAAACCGGCGTCATGAAGGTTATTCAGCTGTTAGCCAGTGTAAAGGCAATCTTGAAAAACAGTGCGGAGTCCAAAAGAGAGATACGGACGCAGATTGAGCCGCGCAGCAGTGAGCTCATTCATCAGATCAAGGAAGTGATCGAGGAAGTCAGAAGCCAATTGCAGGAAAAAGGACGTCCGGAGATTCCGTTTGTGATCCTGGACGGACTGGATAAAATTCCATTGGCACAGGCGCGGAAAATTTTTCAGGAAAATGGTTCCCGGTTTCAGGGGCTCCAGATTCACCTGCTGGTGACATTTCCGATTTCCTTATCGTACACACCGGAATATAAAGACATTCAGGTTTGGTTTCCGAACCCGGAGAAACTGCCGATGATCAAGATCAGAAACTGGCAGCAGGGAGCGTATCAGGACGATTATACAGAGGGTGTGGATACAGTGAGGGCGATTATCGGGAAACGAGCGGAACTCTCGTTGTTTGTGGAGGAGGCTTTGTCGGAGCTAATCAACTACACAGGTGGATATATAAGGGATTTATTTCGGTGCATTTGCGAAGCGGCGCTGCGGGCAAGACTCCGTAAATCCAGAATCATTGAATTGGAAGACGCCAGAAAGGCGCTGGCCGTGTTGGAATCGGACATTAACGGACGATACAGCGATGAACTGATCGGAAAAATGGAAGATATCTACAGGGGAAATAAACATGTCTCCACCTCGGAGGAAATAACCGTCCTGCTTCAGATTGGTGCGGTTTTGGAATATAATGGCACCAGATGGTGCGATCTGCACCCGCTGGTGGAGAAGTGGCTTGTGGAGAACAATAAAATAACAGGATAACGACGGAGGCATATTTTATGGGAAACGATACTCAGGGGAATGAAGAGCAGTTGGAAATGCTGCTGATGACATTGGGGGAAGTTCGGCATGGAATATGCCTGTTTCAGTCTGAAAATCAAAGAAAGCGCGTTTCGCTGATTCAGGAGCGTTTCGGAAAAGAGAAGGTTATCGTGCATGACATTGCAGAGGACAATCAAGAAAATGGCATGATAAGCTCTAAAGATTTTAGAAGATGGGCCACAGAGACAGATGCGAATGTTGTGATCGTATATAATTTGCAGCTGCTAGGGTTGCGTTTCGGGGACGAAGAGGTGGTCGAAAAATTGAATTTCATGCGCGATCAGATTTTGGCAATCGGAAAATTGTTTGTGTTTGGCGTATCATCGTATTTCAACAGGCTCCTGTCGCGGAACGCAAGGGATTTGTATTCCTGTATCCTGTATCATTTTACTTTTCAGGACTCTGAGGAGAAGCTTGTGGGGATTCGTGATTTTGATATGGGAGCGTTGTCAGGGGACGATGCCTTGGAAACGTCGAGATACATGGAATTGAAAGAAAGGATACAGAACCATAGCGGGGCGAAGGATCTCTCGATGTATCTGGCATGTATGGAAAGCTGGAACGGAGTAAGGGAATATCTCTCTTATCAGGAAAGGGATTTCATTATAGTTCTTGCAGAGGAGGTAGATCAATATTATGCTCATATAGATCTTGGGATCAGAGATATGGAAAACATTTGGATTCTTGCAGGAACATGGATTGCGTTGGAAGATGCGGAAAAGAGTGTACCTTGGTATGAAAAGGTGCTTCGTTTGGTGAGGGAAGAATTTGGAGAAAATCATGAATCATATGCGGACGCCCTCATGGAATACATAGACTATTATGAGGCAGTTGGTGATTATGTGACCTGTGAAAAGTTTTATGACCATGTTATTCAAATCTATGGTGAAAGAAATTTGAAATATTCGGGAAAAGGCAGAAATACACTGCAACGGAAGGCCATTATGCTTCGAATGCAGTCCAAGTTTGTCGAGGCGTTGAATATATATCAGGAGTTAATAGATTACAACATTGTTCGGTATGGTGAGAAATATTACGGCAATGCCTATTTATATAGTAATATGGGAAGAGTATATGAAGAGCAGGGAAATTTATCAAGAGCATTAGTACAGTATAATATGGCACTGGAGATACTCGAAAAGGCAGGAAAAAAGGGAGGGTGGCTTGTTCCAGTATATCAGAATTTGTGTGTGACATACATAAAATGTGGTAATTCGAATGAGGCATGGAAGTATATAAAAAAGGCAAAAAAAATCGTAGAAGAGACCTATGGAAAAGATTCAATGTATCTTATTGATATTTATAACAGTATGTCCGGTGTCTGGAATGTACGAGGACAGCCAGATAAAGAACTTGAATATTTACAGAGAGCCATAAATTTAATCAGACAGATTCATATGGAAGACAGTGAAAAGGCGTCATATATATACCACAATATGGGTATGTTGTTGAGTCATAACGGACTTATGGATGATGCGATTGCTTTTTGCAGGTACGCAATCAATATCCGAGAAAAAGTATATGGAGAAAATAACGAGGTAACAGCAAGTTCATATGAACAGCTGGCATACGAATTATATATGATATCAGATCGTTTAGAGTCTAAGAAGTATATTGACAAAGCCAGAAGTATTTATGTATCTCTATATGGCAGTCAAAGTGAACATGTGAAGAGAATTGATGATTTTCTCGAAGAGAATATGTAGGAGGTACTATGAAAATGAAACCTGCCTGCATCTGTGAATTCAGAAGAAACCGATTCACGGGGCAGGCGTTTTGAACAGTACGGACAATTGGATACAGATAAGGAAGGGTGAATTCTCGCAGAGCTTGACCAGGCTTGTAAGATACTGTCCATAGACGATCCATATTATTACAGATTCTTAAACAAAACGCAGCGTTACTGGTTCAATTATATGGTTGATAAACAGAATGGTGAAATATGGTATATGGTGGACGGCAGGACAAATTTGTGGTACAAACTTTTTACGCTCAAGTGAAAAAAATTTTTATACAAAAATCCTGAAACAGCTTGCAGAACTAATGTTTGTATGCTACAATAAGATTGTTTCATGACAGAGATTCACAGATGAGGAAAAAATGATGGAATCACAAATAATGACACAAGTGCTGGAATTGCTGATTATCATAGCGGGAATCGTGCTGGTCGTGGTGCTGGGGGTGCTGGTCTGCAAGCGCTATCGGAAATACGCGTGGACGAGAGAGCGCGATCACATGGATGGTTTTGATTTTGAATATTATTGTGCGGATCTGCTCGCGGCAAACGGCTTTGTCGATGTGAAAGTCACGCGCAGCAGCGGCGATTACGGCGTGGATATCTTGGCGGAGAAGGACGGCGTGACCTACGCGATTCAGTGCAAGCGCTACACAGGGCTTGTGGGCATCAAGGCAGTTCAGGAGGCCTACTCAGGCAGAGATTATTATGACAGAATGGTTGGCGCTGTGCTGACTAACCAGTATTTCACCAAATCCGCGGTGCAGGCAGCACGAAAACTCAAGATTCTTCTGTGGGACAGGGACTATTTGCAGTCGATGGAACAGTAAGGATTTGTTTATAAGGAGAAGAAAAATGGATGCAGAAGAAACACGGTTTCGCAAACGTCTTGCAGAGCTGGCGGACAAATCCTACAACAGCAGCCAGTATTTTTTTACGAACTTTTTGTCGGCGGCGGAGCTGGATATCTATTATCAGATGGAACGGGAGCTGTCCTATGTGCCTGTCACTGTATTTGGCGGGACGATGGACTGCGAACGCGTGATGCTGCGCTTTGGGAGCGAGGCGCTTTGCGGATATGAGGCGGCGTTTCCGATTCAGTGCATCGAGATTCTGCCGCTCATTGAAAAATTTGGCGAGGAGCTGGGGCATCGGGATTATCTGGGTGCGCTGATGAATCTTGGCATAGAGCGCAGTACGCTGGGAGATCTTGTGATCAGCGGGAAACACGCCTTTTTGTTCTGCACGGAGAAAATGGCGCCCTATATCTTGGATACACTGGACAAGGTGCGCCACACAAACGTCAGATGCCAGCTCGCCACACAGATTCCAGAGAGCACCATCACGCATTTGGAGAGAAAGACCGTGCAGGTCAGCGCTGCGCGGATGGACAGTGTGATTGCCAAAGTGTATAATTTGTCGCGCAGTGACAGCGTTTTGCTGTTTCGCGCCAAGAAGGTTTTTGTGAATGGCAGATTAAATGAGAACAACAGCGGCCAGCTCAAGCCGGGAGACAAAGTGACTGTGCGGGGATTTGGCAGATTTTGTTATGTGGAGACTGCCGGGGAGACGCGCAAGGGCAAGCTGAATGTCGCGGTTGATCTGTACTGTTGAGGCAGCTTTTCTTGTATATTTCGATAGAAAATTTGTATAAAAATATCTTTTTTAAATTACCCCATTGATTTATTCTGCATTCGTGATATGATAGCAGACAACGCACTAGAGCGTGGCTTGGATATGCGCTAGAGAAAGAGGGGTAATAGTATGGAAAAGAAGGCAGTGTACAGCATGACAGAGGGAAGTCCGGCAAAGCTTCTGCTCAAGTTTACGATTCCGATGCTGATCGGGAATTTATTCCAGCAGTTTTACAATATGGTTGATTCGATTGTGGTCGGCCGTTTTGTGGGTTCTAACGCGTTGGCGGCAGTGGGCGCAACAGGGTCCTTGAATTTCCTGTTTTTTGCGATGAGCTTTGGCATCGCGGCAGGCGTGGGCGTCGTGGTCTCGCAGTATTTCGGGGCGCAGCGGATGGATATGGTGGAGAAGAGCATCATCAACGGCATGTATCTGCTGGCGGCAGTTTCTGCCCTGATGGGCGTGATCGGCATCCTTTCCGCGCGGTGGGTGCTGGCGGCGCTCGATACGCCCGAGATCATTCTGGATGATGCCGTGACATACATGCGTGTCTCCTGCGCGGGCATTCTGGCGATCGCAGCGTACAACGGTGTGGCGTCTGTGCTGCGCGCACTTGGGGATTCCAAGACACCGCTCTATTTTATGGTGGTGTCATGTTTTATCAACATCGGGCTTGATTTGCTGTTTGTCGTCGGTTTTCAATGGTCGGTGTTTGGTGTGGCGCTCGCGACAGTCATCGCACAGATGGTTGCGGCAATCGGGGCATTTGCATACGCGCTGTACAAGATTCCATACTTTCATATAAAAATAGAAAACCGTCCGATTCGGCGGGATATTATCTCGCGTTGTTTCACGCTGGGACTGCCCATCGCGCTGCAAAATGCGCTGATTGCTTTTTCGTGCATTTTCTTGCAGAAGGTGGTCAATGGGTTCGGCGAGAGTGTGGTAGCGGCGAACACGGCGCTAGGGCGGATTGAGCAGCTTGTACAGCAGCCGTACAACTCTCTTGGCGCGGCGATTACCACATACACTGGGCAGAATATCGGCGCGGGCAAGATCGACAGAGTGAAGCAGGGGTACAAAGCGGCATTTTGGAGTGTAGTTGTCTTTAGCATTGTCATGGTCATTCCGTGTCAGTTGTTTGGAGAGCACATTGTGGGAATCTTTGTGACGGAGCCGGAGGTGGTCGCAATCGGTGCCAAGGGGCTGTCCATCACAAGCATGTTCTACTTTTTCTTAGGGATGATCTATGTGGCGAGAAGTGTGCTCAACGGAGCCGGCGATGCTGCGTTTTCCATGATTAACGGTCTGATGGAGGTAGCAGGGCGCGTGGGATTTGCAGTGCCCCTTACCAAGATACCGTTTATCGGCGTCTGGGGAATCTTTTTGACTACAGGATTGACATGGGCGCTGACTGGTTTGGTCAGCATGGCGCGGTATCATAAAGGCAAATGGGAATTTAAAGGAATTTAATCAGGAGATCAGAACGCTTTACTTCTATGTCAAATGCGTGTACAATGAAAACGGATGAACAGAAAGGATTTTTATGAATATGTATATAGTAGTGCGCAGAAGGTTTTGGGTCTGTGCGGTGCTGGCGTTTTGTCTCATCCTCTGTTCCTGTGGAAGTTTTCAGGATGCTCAGCAGCCCGGGATGGGAAATGAGACAGAGGCAGAAGCCGCAGACAAGGCGCCGGAAGCCGTACAGCAGGAGGGATATGGTACACTGCTTGCCTCGCAGGGGATTGCGCTGCCGGTGAGCGTGCCAAGCGTCTATGCCGATGTGACTGGATATGTCACGGGCAGGGAGAAGAAGGTGGTTTTTGCGGGGGACAGGCATGGCAGGATGTTTGAAGTGATCCGCAGTCAGGATCATGAGGTCGTCTACACCGGCAGGATTTTGTCCAGCCAGCGGGACGTGCTCAGTGGCGCGCTGCTGAGCACAGGAGATTTCACACCGTTTGACGAGCCGGGAGTGTACTATATTCGAACAGATGTTGGAGGACAGTCCTACCCTTTTGAGATTGCAGCAGATACTTATGAGAAGCTGTTTTTGAATTTACTGCGGAACGTCTCTGGTGCAGGTATGCAGGAGACCCCGGAGGGGGTCTTAGATGTGAGCTTTGGAATGCATGTCATGATGTATGCGTTGCAGTGTAATGGCTCTTTGTTTGAGGCGACATATGAGCATCTTGACAAGAGTGAGCAGGACCGTCAGCTTGTCACACAGCTGTTATATATGGGAAAGTGGCTGTGTTCTAGACAGCAGGAGGATGGCAGCCTGTATGAAGACTATGAGGCGACGGCAGCATTCTGCGGGATTATGACGATGAGCCGTGACATGTTTGGACGGTATGAGGCACATGTGGGAGAGGAATACCAGAAGGCAGTCATGGCGGCATGGAACTGGCTCGAACAGCAGCCGTGCACAACGGAAAGTGCGAAAAATGCGCGGTTTTATGCGGCTGTACAGCTTTATCGCACCGAGGGTGACGCGGCATACCGGACGATTGCGGAAACCTTTTTACAGGAAAAGAAAGAGGACTACACCAGTGAGCCTTTTGTCTTTTACGGCGTGCTGGCGTACATCAGTGCGGAGAAGGATACCGACAGGGATTTGTGCACGCATATGATGCAGGACATTGTGGATAAGGTGGAAGCGGACTGTGAGGAGATTGAGCAGGATTATTTGTTCGGTGTTGGCACAAGGTCAGCGGAGGAAAATATGTCACATATGCTGCATCTGAGCTTTGTCAATTATCTGACGCCCAGCAAGGAATATACCGCCATCATTGAGAATACCATACAATATATGGGTGGGCTGAATGAGCATGGCATCTGTTATGTGGGCGCAGACGGTGTTTGGAGTGATATAGAAGCCATACAGGGGCATCCGTTTGAGTGGAGCGGTATTTTGCTCTTGGGTATGAGCAATATGCTTGGTAATTTCAGTGAGGGTATTTAAGGAAAGGTATGGTTATTAAATATGAAGATAGTAGTTTTGGCAGGCGGCATCAGTACAGAGCGTGATGTGTCGCTGGTCACAGGTTCCATGATCTACAAGGCGCTCAGGAAAAAAGGACATAACCCGGTTCTGCTCGATTTGTATCTTGGTTATGAGGAGGAGACAGCAGATGTATTTGCGCTGGGCAGAGACTGGAGTGAGAACTTTGGCGCGATCTCAGAGAAAAATCCCGATATCAGTGCGGTCAAGGCACTCAGAAAGGACAATCCAGCGTGTGCGATCGGGCCGCGTGTGATTGAAATCTGCGCGCAGGCAGATATTGTCTTTCTGGCGCTTCATGGCCAGAACGGTGAGGATGGCAAGATTCAGGCAATGTTTGATCTGCTGGACATCAAGTACACCGGTACAGATTACTTGTCGAGTGCGCTTGCCATGGATAAGGCGATATCGAAGGAGCTTTTTCGGAAATATAAGATTCCCACGCCGAAGGGAATCACCGTCTGCCGGAAGGAAAAGCAGATGATTGAGGCGTGGAGCATCTTCCCATGTATCGTCAAGGTAAACTGCGGCGGTTCCAGCGTAGGGGTCTATAAGGCGGATGACCGCCAGCAGCTAGAAGCGTCGCTTGAGCAAGCGTTTGCCTTCGAGGACAGGGTAATCATTGAGCAGTTTATCGAGGGGCGTGAGTTCTCGATCGGCGTCATTGACGGCGAGGCGCTTCCGGTGATTGAGATTGCGCCCAAGGTGGGCTTTTATGATTACAAAAATAAATATCAGGCAGGAACGACGGTGGAGACTTGTCCTGCGGAATTGGATATCAATGTGACAAGAGCGATGCAGTCCTGCGCGGAGACTGTATATAGAGCGCTCAGGCTCAAGACCTATGCGCGCATGGACTTTCGCATGGATTCTGCGTATCAGTTTTATTGTCTTGAGGCAAACACGCTGCCGGGCATGACCCCGACGTCCCTGCTTCCGCAGGAGGCACGGGCAGTGGGAATGAGTTTCGAGGATTTGTGCCAGCGCATTCTTGACAGTTCGATGGAAAAATATGGAGAGCGGTAGGAAAATGGAGGGGCTGTCATGAAAAATATGACGTTAGCAAATATTGCGCAGGCAGTAGGCGGAACGCTCGATGCCAAGATGCTGCCAGAGGCGGTTTCGGCGGAACATACACAAGCGCAGAGTGTCGTTCTCGACTCGCGGCTGGTGGAGCCGGGCGGGATCTTTATCGCAACGCGCGGAGAGCATGTGGATGGACACAGTTTTATCGATCAAGTGTTTGATGCAGGGGCGTTGGGCGTGATCTGTGAGGAGGCGCCAGTGCAGCCTAAGGGGGCATATATTCTTGTGGAGGACAGCTTTTTGGCGCTCAAAGACCTTGCGGAGTATTACAGAAGCCAGTTAGACATCAAGGTGGTGGGGATTACAGGCAGCGTTGGCAAGACCAGCACCAAGGAGTTTGTGGCAAGTGTTCTGTCCCAAAAGTACCGCGTGCTCAAAACGGAGGGAAATTATAATAACGAAGTCGGTCTTCCGCTCACAGTCCTTCGAATCCGCGAAGACTGTGAAGTGGCTGTGCTAGAGATGGGAATCAGCGATTTTGGAGAGATGCACCGGCTCAGCAAGATTGCAAAGCCAGATGTCTGCCTGATCACCAATATCGGACAGTGCCATCTGGAAAATCTTGGCACGCGCGATGGGATTCTAAAGGCAAAGACCGAGATTTTTGACTTTATGCAGGAGGGCGGTCAAATCTGCCTGAATGGGGATGATGACAAGCTGGTTACGATTCGGGAAGTCCGGGGAAGCATTCCTGTATTTTTCGGCTACGGGAGCAACAATGCAGTCTATGCGGACAATTATGAGAACCGGGGGTTGATCGGCAGCAGGGCACAGATTCATATGAAAGGTATTGCAGGACACGACGCGTGCAGTTTTGAGGCAGAGATTCCGCTTCCGGGGGAACATATGCTTTATAATGCGCTGGCTGCCACTGCGGCAGGGATGCTATTTGGATTGACGGCTGAGGAGATTCAGGAGGGCATCAGGACTGTGAAGGCAGTGGATGGCAGAAGCCATGTGATACGCACAGACCGGTTGACACTGATTGATGACTGTTACAATGCGAATCCAGTCTCTATGAAGGCAGCGCTGGACCTGCTCCATATGACAGAGCTTTCGGAAGTCTTTGAGGACGCTGCGCGAAAAGTCGCAGTTCTGGGCGATATGTTTGAGCTTGGAACAGATGAGGCAGCATTGCACCGCGAGGTGGGAGTCTATGCGGCAAAGAAACAGATTGATGTGCTGGTCTGTGTCGGGAACTTATGCAAATATATGTACGAAGGAGCGCAGGCAGTGCGATCCGTAACGAACTGCTATTATTTTGAGGATAAAGAAGCGCTGGAGGCGCAGATGGATACGGTTATCCAAGATGGAGACCTTGTGCTTGTCAAGGCGTCGCATGGGATGCATTTTGAGGAACTGATCAAAATGCTGAGTGAACCTTTACATGCCTGACGAAATTGACTATCATGATATAAAATACATGAGTGAAAGGATGATTAGATGACTGAAAAAGAAATGTTAAAACTATCAATAGAAGAGTTTTCGCGTATTCAGCGGTATATGCTGTTAGCTGAAAAAGAATCCGCAGTGTATAAGGAATTAAAAGAACGCTATATTGAATTGAAAGTGATTCTGACATCGTCGGGAATTAACATTACGGAACTCGACAGAGTGAAGGAATGAGAAGAAATTAGCGGTTGTCGCAAAAATGACAACCGCTATTGATTTATACAGCGTCTTTATTTTTGCTATAAGTCTCCATAATGATATTCTGCACATAAGGCGCGAGCTTTTTCTGCTGTTCCTTGGGCAGCTCTTTGATGTAGATGGGCTTGCCATACTCTATAATAACATGCGCTTTTTTAATCCATGGAAGCTGGTTTTCAAAGACTGCGGCACTGTTATTGATGGTCATGGGGACGATGGGGCAGTCTGCCTTGGATGCAATCTTGAAGCTGCCTTCATGAAAAGGAAGCAGAGAACCTTCCTCTTTGTTCCGGGTTCCCTCTGGAAAAATGCAGATGGAAGTACCGTTTTTCATCAGGTCGATGGCAGCGAGGATGGTCTGCATTCCAGCCTTGATGTTCTCGCGGTCGAGAAACAGACAGTGGAGATTGCGCATCCAGATATTGAGCAAGGGCACCTGCTCCATGCTTTTCTTGGCGATATAGCCTGTGGGGCGCGGAACACGGGGATAGGTGAGCACAATGTCAAAATAACTCCTGTGATTTCCAATATAAAGTACTGGCGTGTCCGTTGGTATATTTTCTTCCCCGATATAGTCCACCTTCACTCCGGCGAGGAAACGCACACAGCGAAATGCCCAGTTTACAATTGCCAGACTGGAACGGCTCTTGACATCGGGATTTGACTTGCCGATCAGCCACTCCACAAGCATGATGGGGGTGCTCAGTATCAGAAAAAGGATGAGAAAGACTGCCACAAGTATCAATCGTATCATAAAATTACCATACCTTTCTATTTTTATAGCGGTTGCTGGTAAAAATCCATTTGCGAAGCAAATTTTGCATGGATTTTTACTCGTTGTTAGCACGTAGTGGTAACATCTTATTTATTTTATCTGTTATTGCAGTGAAAATCAAGCATAAAAAAGTATATCTTTCCCGATTCAGGCATAATTATAGATAGAACAATGTGATGATAGCAGGAGGCAGTATGGATAAATTTGTAAAATCAGCGAGAAAGTTTGTCCTATTTGCAATAACGTGTGTTATGATGACGCTGTGCCTTTCGGGCTGCGCGGGTGAGACGACGGAGGAGAATAAACTCAAGGACATTGAGTTTACAGTGGTCGGGGAAGATCAGCAGCCGGAATCACTCAAGGAGATCATAGCGGAGAAATCGGCAGAGCCGTTCCAGATCAGCTACACGCTGGGCGAGGAGCTCTATATTGCAGTTGGATATGGTGAGCAGCCCGGCGGCGGCTATAGTATCAGCGTCAATGCATTCTTCGAGACGGAGGAATCGCTGGTGTTTGACACGACACTGATCGGTCCCGGCAAGGCAGAAAATGTAACCAACACGCCGACACGTCCCTACATCGTGGTAAAGACCGAGAATATTGAGGATAAGGCGATAGAATTTAAGTGAGATGTGTGGTACAATGAAAGCTGGGGAATAGACGGATAAAGAATGCAGGCTATCTGCAAAAAGAGAGGTAAGAACGATGATGATTATAAAAAACGGTATCGTGACAGACCCGGCAAACGGGATACAAAAACAGGCGACAGTAATCATTCAAGAAGGAAGAATCAATAAAATAACAGATGATTTGAATGAGGCAGATAAAATAACAGAGAATAATAACGGACATCATGTTATTGACGCCTCAGGCTGTATCGTGGCACCCGGACTTGTGGATGTGCATGTGCACTTCCGCGATCCGGGCTTTACGTACAAGGAGGATATCGAGACGGGCGCAAAAGCAGCGCTCAAGGGTGGCTATACCAGTGTGGTGCTGATGGCGAACACAAAGCCGCCTGTCGATAACATAGATACGCTGACATATGTTATTGAAAAAGGGAAAAAGACGAACTTAAAAGTATATACCTGCGCGACAGTGACAAAGGGGATGGCAGGAAAGGAACTGACGGACATGAAGGCGCTTATGGCAAAGGGGGCTGTGGGCTTCACCGATGATGGGATTCCGATCATGGATGCTGTGCTGATGGAGCACGCGATGGAAGCCGTGTCGGCACTGGGGGTGCCCATCAGCCTGCATGAAGAAAATCCAGCGCTGATCTCAAACAATGGCGTCAACCGCGGCAGGGCATCAGAGCATTTTGGCATTGGCGGTTCGCCGCGGGAGGCAGAGATTTCCCTGATCGAGCGCGACTTGGAGATTGCACTGAGAACGGGTGCGGTCTTAAACATCCAGCATATCAGCACCAAGGAGGGTGTGGCGCTGGTCAGGCAGGCAAAGCAAAGAGCGGCAGAGAAGGGAAGAAACAATATTCATGCTGAAGCGACCCCCCATCATTTCAGTCTGACGGAGGAGGCAGTCCTTGCGTATGGAACACTTGCCAAGATGAATCCGCCGCTGCGCGAGGAAGCGGACAGACAGGCGGTCATTGAGGGATTGAGGGATGGCACGATCGATCTCATCGCTACAGATCATGCGCCGCACAGCGAGGAGGAAAAGAAACGGAGGATTACAGAGGCGCCAAGCGGTATTATCGGACTTGAGACTGCACTGCCGTTAGGGATTACAAATCTTGTCGATGCCCAGCAGTTTCCGATGGACATGCTGATTGACAGGATGTCCACAGCCCCGGCGCGCATGTACAATCTTCCCGCGGGCACCTTGTCGGAGGGCGCCGCTGCGGATATTGTGATCTTTGATGCCAAAGCGGTTCAGACTGTTGGAGGTTTTGCATCGAAATCCAGCAATTCGCCATTTACAGGGCAGAAGCTCAACGGTGTAGTAAAATATACGATTGTGGATGGCACAGTCGTGTATCAGGCTGAATCATGAAATAAGTAAAACCGAGGGTTACCCCTCGGTTTTTTGAAATGAGAATTATTCATTTGGCAACTGGAATTTGCTGATCAGGGAATCGAGCGTCATCGCTTGGGCAGACAGCTCTTCACTGGTTGCGGAAGCCTCCTGTGCGGTCGCGGAGTTCGACTGTACGACCTCGGAGATCTGGTTTACACCCAATTCCGTCTGCTTCATCGCCTCAGCCTGCTCAGACGCTGTTTCGCTGATTGCCTTAGATGAAGTTGCGATTAATTCGATACCTTCTACGACACGGTCGATAGAAGCATTCACAATATCTGCTGTTTTGCTTCCATCCGCTATTGCGCTCAGGGAAGTCTCGATTAGTGTTCTGGTTTCTGCTGCGGAGTGTGCACTCTGCTCTGCCAGCTGGCGAATCTGGTCTGCCACAACCGCAAAGCCTTTTCCGGCTTCACCGGCTCTTGCAGCCTCGATAGAAGCATTTAAGGAGAGCAGATTTGTCTGTGAAGCAATGTCTTCAATCTCGGAAATAATGTTGCCAACCTGCTGTGAAGCATCGTTGATACGGGACATAGCCTCCATCATAGCCTTCATTTCTCTGTGGCTGCGCTCTGCCTCATCGGCATATGTACGAGCCTGATTGTATGAGTCACCTGCATTGTTTGCAGTAGCACGGATATCATCTGTAATCGTTGTAATGGTTGCCTGCATTTCCTCTACGGCGCCAGCCTGATCTGTAGCGCCTTCTGCAAGATTTTGAGAAGCATCAGCTAAGTTGCTTGCGCCTGCGGCAACCTGATTGGAAGCTTCACTGACGGCATGGATTGTCTCCGCCATCTGGCGCTTGAGGAGGCTCATCGCAGTGAGGATTGCCTCAAACTCTCCGACGTATCTGTTCCGGTCTTTGCTGTTCACTGCGAAGTTCGCATTTGCCATTTGATCCAATACATCTGCGACATCGTGGATGATAAACTGCAAAGATGCCGCCATATTGACCGTCACGGCAACCATATCGGCAAGCTCGTCTTTGGTCTCGACAGTCGGAAACGGAGACGACAGATCACCTGCTGCGAAGATATCCAGACGTGCCTTAATCTGGTCAAGCGGTACAGCGATACTGTTTGCAATGCCCTTGCCCAGCGAGAGTGCAAAGATAATGGAACCAGTAATGATAACGATGATGATGACAGTGAGCGCTATGATGACAAAGGAAAGTGCATTTGAGACTTCCTGTCCCTTGTCTACTTTGACATCCATGATCTGCGACAGATTATCATAGATCGCTTCGTACATGGGAACCAGCTCGCCCAGCGCCATATCCTGAGCAACTTTGCACTGTTCAAGGTCTGTCGTAGCGCCGAGGTTGATGATTTCCTCCTCGAGCTTCCAGTAGTCTACAAGTTCATTTTTTATTTCATTGTAAATCCTCTTGTTCTCGGCGGTGACCATGCTGGACTCGAGGGCGTTAAATTCTTTTGTAAAGGACTCTTTGTAGGTTGTGCGGTCGCCAAGCAGCTTATCGATGGCATCCTGCTCATCATAACCTATGATGCCGCGCATTGCAGAACGGGTATCCGCAAAATGAACCATTGCCTTGCCAACGTCGCCTTGTGCAAAGCCGTAATTAACAAGGGCGGATGCGTACAGGCGTGACATGACAATCATTGTGACCAGAATGACAGCAGATACAGCCGTCAGGATACATGCAATTGTAATAAAGGCGCGGGATAATCGTTCCCGGATTGGTAGATTGTTCAGTTTCTTTAACATAGTACTAAATCTCCTTACATTAATATTATGAACTTTTTTTATTTGTTCTGCGCAACGGGACTACATGAAACTGTTCAGTACGCTTTATAAGGTGCAAGCAGGAGTTAACAAGCTGATAATGCAGCAAAAAATATACAGATTGCTGCATCTTATGTAGCCAATGCGCAATTTGGTACTAAATAGTTATAGAAGTATAATATTTTTGATGCTCAGGATAAATAAAAATATATGACTAAATTATACATCTTTTTATCTATTTTGTCCAATGATTTTAGCATGGTTTTCACTGTCAAATTAGATGTAATTATCAATTGTTTTATTGTGCAATAATTTTCAATCTACAATTTCCAGCAATTTGCCAGTGATGTCTGCCATGTTCGAAGAAACCTGTTTGGTGTCCTGCGAGATGCGCACATTGTCCTCCACAACATGTGAGATGCGCTCAATCTGATTGACAGCATCGGATACGATGCTCACATTCTGCTGTACCATATGAGCGATTTCTGTGATATTCTGGTCTGCCTGTTTGATATTATCCACGACATTGCCAAATGCCTCGACCGTCTGGTCAGTGATCGCGCGTCCATCCTCCACGGCATTGATGGAGTTCATGATCAGCTCATTGGTTTCTCTGGCTGCCTGTGCGCTTCTTGCCGCAAGTTCGCCCACCTGTGTCGCCACGACTGCAAAGCCCTTGCCCAGATCTCCGGCTCTGGCAGCCTCGATGGAGGCGTTGAGGGAAAGCATGTTGGTCTGCTGTGCGATGGAATTAATCTCGCCGATAATCTTTTCGATTGCCATGGACATATCGCTGATCTTCTGCATAGATTCCTTTAAGAGCGCCATGCGGGACTGGGTCTGTATGATCTGCTCTGCGGTGTTGCTGGTGGCGGCAGTGATTGTGGCAGTCGCGCTCACGCTGCTGTTGAGCTCTGCGGTGAGCTGGTTCATAATCTGCTTGAGGTCTGCCACTGCCCGTTCCTGCTCGCCGGTGCCATGAAAGATACTGTCGGCGTTTGTGAGCGTTTCACCGGATACTTGGTTTAGATTCTGGCAGGCATTTTTGATATTTTGAATCAAGAGCTGGTTGTGTTCCATATCCTGTTTTTGCTGTTCGATGAGATTTTCGTTGTCGCGCATACTCTGGCAGATGCTCTCGACCATTTTGTTGATGCTGTCAGAGAGCATGGTAAATTCCGGGTTTCCGCGCTCGTCGATGGTGATGTGAAAGTTTCCGCCGGCAATTTCGCGCATGTCATGGGAGATGCGGTTGATGCCCTGCACGATTTTGTCATCCACCATGCGGTTGATCATAAAAAGCAGTGCGCTGAAAATGATCAGCATACTCAGGGATACCACGAGGGTCTGGCTGGTGCGGCCGGCATAGTATTCGCTGGAGGGCATGAAGGTTCCGATAATCTGATTTTGGTATTCCTCTGCCATGTAGTAGCCGCGCACGCCGTCTATGACGGCTTTCCCCTTTCCTGTGAATGTTGATGGGAAGCCGGCGTCTGTGGCGGGAGTGCCGATCAGGGACTGGTTTTTATGAGCCAGAATCAGTCCGCTTGCGGCGTCTATGGCATAGATATATCCCTTTTCGCCGTAGTCGATATCCTTGAGCACAACGGAGATCTCAGTGCCCATCAGCATTTTTTCCAGCACTTCCGGCTGCACGCCGACTTGCACAAGTCCTTTGGCATCTGTCCTTGCCACACCGATATACTGCATCACAATTCCTTCTGCGACATTTATTTGAGGCTCCTGCACAAGTTCGATGGAAGGGTCCTTCACGATGACCATAAAAGCGTTAGACTGGTCGCCGCTCTTCATGTCAAAGCCGACGTAGGCATCAATGGTGCTGCTGGTGATGATGCCGTTCTCGTCTATAATGTGCAGCTCATTGACCATCAGACGTTCCTTGATCGTATTGAGCTTCTCCTTGCTGTCTGCAATGGACGGGTCCACGGCAAGCATGTCCGCAAAGGCTCTCGTCTTGGCGAGATTGTCCTGACTGAGATTGTCTGTGAGCTGTGCGATGGTCTCCTCATTGTCTGCGAGCTTTTCCTTGACATCTGTGAGCTTGGCATGACTCGAGGAGGCATTGGTGGACTGGCTGACGATGGTCTGTAGAACAAAGATGGCTGTAATGGTGATAATCAATGCTACGAGCATGTAGGTAAACAGCCGGTTGGTGAAAATTTTCTTCATAATGGTATGTACCTTCCTTCCTTGTTGCGATGATATAGGTTCTAGTTTATGGCAGATATTGACATTATTATATCTTTTTCTGAGCGTATCATCAAGCGTTTTGACAATCGTTGTGAATGTTCTACAACAAAAATGACACATCTTCGCTAAGATGTGTCATTTTGTGTCGTTATTTCATGTTATTATTTTTTGAGAGATTTTGTGATAGTGCCGGTGAAATCCTTGTTCAAACCAGTGATTGTCACCTGAATTTTGCCCTTCTTCTCTGCGCCGTAGGTCAGCTTGTAGTCCACGCCTTCCACCAACGGCTGTTTGCTGTATGTTAAGGTGATTCCCTTTGACACGGATCCCTTTACAGAAGCTTTGGAGATCTTCTGCGGTTTGATCGTAAAGGTGCCTGAGGTGGTACAGCCCGCGTAATTACCGATTCCGGTGATGGTCACAGTCGCTTTTCCGGCAGAGAGGTTCTTGCTGTAAGTAACAATGTAATCTCTGTTTAATTTTAGTGTCTTTGAGCCATCCTTGACAGTGACTTTGGGTTTTTGCAGTTTTCCGTTATAGGTCTTATCGGAAATTTTGTTCACTGTCAGTTTTGACTTTGCCGGCTCGATTGTGAAGGATTTGACGACTTTGCCTTTGTACTGTCCTTTTCCTGTGATGATGACAAGAGCAGTGCCGGCCTTCGTGTTATCCTTGTACTGTACTTTGTAATGCTTGTTCTTTTCAAGTGTGGCGCTGCCAAGTTTCACTGTAGGTACGACAGTGGTGACAGCCTTGCCTGTGAAAGGAACGGACTTCGCGCTCAGCGTGACGTTTTCAGGATTGATAATCTTGTCTGCGTCAGCCTTGTAGAGCGTGAGCTTCACGGTTACAGTGCCTTCATAGTACTTATTGTTTTTGGCTGCGGTCACAGTCGCTTTGGCGGACGTGCCCTTGACGTCTGTGAGCTTGGAGACAGTGTAATCTGTGCCGTTTACCAGTTCGACAGCACCGTCGTATACATAGACTGGCGGTTCTGTCTTGGCGTCAACGGACATGCCGCCAGTGATAATGTTCAGGTCTTTGAGCGGTTTCTTGTTGATCTGGAACGGCTTGGTGATCTCGCCTTTGTAGATGCCGTTTCCGCGCACGGTCACTTTGCCGGTGCCTGGCTCTGTATTGTTGCTGTAGAGCACTCTGTAATCTGTTCCCTCTGTGAGTGTGACCTGTCTGCCGTTGTCGGTGATCGTGACTTTCACAACGGGTCTGTACGGAGTACCGTCATAAATTTTTGCCTTGATATCAGCGATCTTAGCGATGGGTTTGAGGTCTTTTCTCTGGTCAACAGGATATTTTGAGATGTCCTCGTCAGCGGGAACATCAGTTTCTACCCATTTTGCATACAATGTCGTGTCCGCGGTGACTTTGTCTGTACTAAAGTTCCATGCTGTCTTGCAGCTTGAATCCTTATACCAGCCCTCGAAGCGGTAGCCCGAAGCTGTCGGGTCTGAAGGCTTTTGGATCAGCGCTCCAGATTTGATGCCAGTGTAGGACTGCGGCGCGCTGCCGTGTCCCTGCATGTTGAAGGTGACAGTGTACTCTGCGTCAGAAGGTGTTTCCGGCTCAGAGGGTGTGCCTGGGTTTTCAGGCTTATTTGGATCGTCTGGGTTTTCTGGTGTCTGTGTCTTCGTCCACTTCGCGTAGAGCGTCAGGTTGCCGGTGGTGCCAGCGGCAATCTGTGTGATGGACTGTGTAAAGTCTGCATCACGATACCAGCCGCCAAAGGTGTAGCCATCTTTGGCAGGTGCCTTCAAGACGATGGCTGCTGTATCTGCGGTATACGTTGCCGGATTGTCAGCATGATTGGTGCCGCCGTCCAGCTCGTAAGTGATGGTGTAAGTATCGGATGGCGCCGGGTCAACAGCGTTTTCGGATACCTCTACTGTGAGTTCTGCGGAGATATTTCCGACAGTTGCGGTGATCGTGACGGAGCCGTCCTTGAGGGCGGTAATCTGTCCTTTGCTGTCTACGGCTGCAATCGTATCGTCAGAAGACGTCCACACAGCGCCGTCCTGCACAGGACCTGTACAGTTAGAGCTGCCATCAGACGACGCAAAACCAACAGTTGCATTGAGGACGAGATTGTGGCTTGATCCTGTCTTGAGGGACAGCGGAGAGCTGGCGGTAAACGCTAATTTGGATACAGCGCTGCCTGCTACCTCGATCGCCTGCATACAGCTGCCGGCAAAATCGTTTTTCTGGGAATCCATAGTTGCCTTGTCGCTAAATTCCTGTGCTACAGCGACGGGATAGATATATCCTTTTGACAGTTCGAATGCGCTGACTGCCACATAATTGTATCTTGTACTGATGATGCTTTCGTAATGTCCTGTTTGTTTGCCTGTTTTGTCTACCCAGTCTTGTTTTTCGCCGTACCATTGTTCGATTCCAGCCATTAAACCTGTGGCATTCCAAGCTAGATTTTCAGCGAAGGACTGCTCGTTATTGGTGGTTTTTACGGTGAAGCAGCCTTTGCCGTTCGGACGGTCGTGCGCCGGGCGCAAAGCAGCCTCTGCTGCACGCAGTCTGGCGATGGCTTCCAGGTCGGAAGACCACTTTAACGGTTTATAGTCAGACGCCGTTAGCGGCCGATTGGTTGCCGGGTCAATCACGCCTTCGTCGCAGGCTTCCTTGCGGATGGCATTCAGGCGTTCCAGAATGGTTTCTGCGGTTTCTGTGGAATAGGATCCTGTAATGCCTACGAGGACATTGCCCTCGGTCAGGCTCATATCAATCTCTGGAAATCCGCTTGGCGTTTCCGGTTTTTGCGCATCGGCTTCCCACTTGGCATAGAGCGTCAGGTTGCCAGTGCTTGCACTTGTGATCTGTGTGATCGGTTTGGTCATTGCCGCGTCGGTGTACCAGCCTAAGAAGGTGTAGCCTTCTCTGAGGGGATCATGGAGCGTGATGGCGTCAGAGTCAGACATATAAGCCGATGGATTGCCAGTGTGGTTGATGCCGCCGTTTAATACATAGTTGATGATGTAAGCGGACGTGCCTTCGCTGCCGGAACCACCGCTGCAATATGCTTTCAGATTGTTTTTGATTCCAGAAGCAGACTGCTGGCCGTATGTCATATGCTGTACTTTGTCGTTGGCGTCGATGTAGACGAGGATTGGTGTGGCTTCCTGTCCGTCCCAGCCGAAGTGTTCTTTCGCTAAATCCATATAGGCATCCCAGAGAGAAGTTTCCTCCCATTGCAATACCGGCGGTCCGCCAGGTACCATTGGTTTCATTACTTCCACTTCTTCTATGCCGCTATAGCCAAAAGTAAGGTGGCTGCTGTTGGGGGCATGTGCATTAACAAAACCTGTAAACTTGTCAACGGCGCCAGGAGTATTTGCAGTCTCCGAGTAGACGACATAGAGATCGACATCGCCGAAGTCTTTGGTGGCAGCCATGTCGCGCACTGTCGCCTGGCTTCTTGAACAGGTTGCCTGTACGAGGGCGATGACTTTGGGTTTTTTGTCTGCGGTACTGTACCAGATGTCTGAAGTATTCGTGTATTTTACAATCCTGTGACGGATGTTTGGCACATTCTTCCCGCTTGAAAGCATATAGGAAACATCTGACACTGGGAATGCTGCCTTAAATTCAGCGGTAGCATATTGCGCGTCGCGCGTGTGGTTGACTAAATCATCGTCACTCTTTAGGAAATAGGCGTGGTGCGTCTTGCTGTCCATGCCGTCCCACGTACAGTCTACATTGTAATACTGTCCGGCTGCTCTTGCGCTGTCGCCGACTCTGACAATATTCCAGCCATGCGCGCCGCCATTTCCTGTACCGGAAATGATACGAACAGAGAGTCCTGCATCTTTGCACATACGGTAGAAGAGGACGGAATATCCCTGACAGACTGCTGTTCCTGTGCACAGCGCATCGTAAGCGGAGTATTTTTTCAGAGAATAGTCATAGTCTACATGGTCGCAGATGTAGTCATGGATTGCTCTGACTTTCTCATAGTCTGATTTGCCGTCTAAGTTCAACTCGCTGAGTGCAGAGTTCACAGCGGCAGTCAGTTCTTCCTCCTGTGCCGCGGTGGAGTGGTAGGTGATTGTAAATACAAGACGGTAGTTTTCCTGGTCAGGGCTGGTTCCGTCGAGGCCGCGGGTTTTCGTAGCCCAGCGCAGTGCATCGCCTTCCTGTCCGCTGCACGCGTCGCTGTACTCAAAGGCAGCTTCAAAAACTGCGTTAAAGAAGGTGTTGAAGTTGTATCCTAAGAGCGCCTTCGAGGGCATATTGATGACCACTGTGCCTTCGCGCACGATCATCTTCTCGCGAAGATGGGCTGCCGCTTCCTCGAGTGTCTGGCAGGTTGCTTCCTCGCGGGGTTCTGCGAGCAGCGCCTTGCCTTCAAACTGTTCTTCTGCCTGTGAGGCGTCGATCAAATCTGCATAGAGCGGATTTACCTCAAACAGTGAGAAGCTGGGAAGTGTTTCCGTCTCTGTCTCAGATTCGGATTCCTCTGTCTCAGATTCAGTCTGCGATTCGTCAGTTACGGATTCAGTTTGTGATTCCTCTGTCTCGGAATCAGTCGCAGTCTGTGATTCGTCAGTTACGGGTTCGGTCGCAGTCTG
>VSNR01000100.1 GCA_009774345.1 Lachnospiraceae bacterium
GATGGTTCCTAATTTGTGTATGGGAATTATATTCTGGAAAGACGAAAATTTTATTTACTTTAGACGGCATATAAAACAATTTGCCTTGTTTAAAAAATAAAATTTGTATTCAATCCAAATATATGTTATGATACGATATGATAAATATGTGACAAAAGGAGGCGCAGAACATGGCAGTATTCAGCGGTCTGGAAGATATGGATGAACTAGAGGCAAAAAAACAGCACCAGCACGAACAGGAAATTGACGACATTATCAGAATGCTTGACAGCAAGACAGCAGACGGCGTAAGCCGCATCAAGGTCAATGTGTCTGACGAGCAGCAGGAGGGAACCGTCAACACACAGTACCACCATGGACGCTGTGATGTGGGCAGCCCATGGTCAAAAGGGACTGTCAGAAATTTTGGCTGTGATTGATTATGTTAAAATAAAAATAAAGAGATGAGGTACAGTAATGGCACTGAATAAAAAGCCCGTGACAGGCATGAAGGATATCATGCCGGAGGAAATGCAGATTCGTGATTACGTTATCAATGTAATCAAAGAAACCTATGGAAAATTTGGATTTACCCCGATGGAAACGCCCTGTATGGAGAATATCGAAAATCTCAGCAGCAAGCAGGGCGGTGAAAATGAAAAACTGATATTCAAAATATTAAAACGAGGAGAAAAGCTCAGTCTCGAATCGGCAAAGTCGGAGTCCGATGTCGTGGATTTCGGGATGCGCTATGATTTGACAGTACCTCTCGTGAGATATTATTCGAACCATGCCAATGAACTGCCTTCCCCGTTCAAGGCATTGCAGATCGGAAATGTATGGCGGGCGGACAAGCCGCAGAAGGGCAGATACCGCCAGTTTATGCAGTGTGATATCGACATTCTGGGCGAGGAGTCCAATCTTGCGGAAATCGAGCTGATTCTTGCAACGACGACCACACTGGGCAGGCTGGGCTTTCAGAACTTTCAGATTCGGATTAATGACCGCAGACTCTTAAAGGCAATGGCAGCCTACAGCGGTTTTGAGGAGAAAGATTTTGATGATGTGTTTATCACCTTGGACAAGATGGACAAGATTGGCATGGAGGGTGTGGAGCGCGAGCTGATTGCGGACGGATATGACAGCGGCAGCGTTGAGAAATATCTCGCACTGTTTCGTGACATGGAAGCATCCGAGGACAGACTGTCCTTTATCGAGGAAAAAATGACCGGATTTTTTGATGAGGAAGCCAAGGCGGGATTTCGCGAGATTATCGAGAGTGTCAATACCACGAAGGATGACTGTTTCCAGCTTGTCTTTGACCCGACGCTGGTGCGCGGCATGTCTTATTATACAGGCACAATCTTTGAAATCATGATGCCGGAGCTTGGCATCAGCTGTGGCGGCGGCGGGCGCTATGACAAAATGGTCGGCAGATTTACAGGAAAAGATGTACCTGCGTGCGGCTTTTCCATTGGTTTTGAGCGTATAATTTTGATTCTGATGGAGGGCGGCTTCAAGGTGCCAAACCAGAGCAAAAAGACGGCATACTTGATTGAGAAAGGGGTTTCCGGCGACAGGCTCTGTGAGATTATCGCGCAGGCACAGCAGGAGAGACAGGACGGCACACAGGTACTCGTGGCACGCATGAATAAAAACAAAAAATTCCAGAAGGAACAGCTTACCGCCCAAGGGTATGAGGAGTTTCGACAGTTTTATAAAGAAGAATTAAAGAAATAGCAGAGATATTTATGAGAAAAAAAAGCAAAAAGAGAAAAAAGGCATTTGCGCTTGAAATCATAGAGCGTCTCAAGAAGGCATATCCTGATTCCGACTGTACACTGGATTATAACGAAGCGTGGAAACTGTTAGTTAGTGTGCGTCTGGCGGCACAGTGCACCGACGCGAGAGTCAATGTGATTGTGCAGGACTTGTATGCGAAATATCCCACGATAGACGCCATCGCAGACGCTGATGTCGAGGAGATTGAGCGCATTGTCAGACCATGTGGTCTGGGGCACAGTAAGGCGCGGGATATCAGCGCTTGTATGAAAATGCTGCGGGATGAGTTTGACTGCAAGGTGCCAGATGATTTCAACACCTTGTTAAAGCTTCCGGGTGTTGGAAGAAAGAGTGCAAATCTCATTATGGGGGATGTGTTTGGCAAACCGGCGATTGTGACAGACACGCACTGTATACGGCTCACAAACCGCATGGGACTGGTGGATGGTATCAAGGAACCGAAGAAGGTCGAGATGGCATTGTGGGAGCTGATTCCTCCAGAAGAGGGCAATCAGTTCTGCCATAGGCTTGTGGACCATGGACGTGAGATTTGTACTGCGAGGACAAAGCCTTATTGTGACAGATGCTGTCTGAATGATATCTGTGAGAAACATATTAACGAGTAGGAGGAAGCCCCTACTCGTTTTCATCGTGATGAGGATGTGAACCTATTATATTGATGGCTGTGACAACAGCGGTTAGAATTTCAGTTTTTGCCTGTGTGGACGAGGTATTTAATTTATGAAACAGTGCACCAGTGTCCGTCCTGACATAATTTGGTTTTAAGCGGTTGAGCGCATAAGTTGCCATATCCAGCTTGCAAGCCTCACAGGAACAGATCTCCGGCATTGTGGGAAGCAGTTTGTTAAGCTGATACTCCACATCATCCTCCATGATATTCTTTAAGCCTTCCATACTGTGTACCCCTTTCTTTGGTTTATCGTAATGCATTTCATACATCTAATACTATGTTAGTACAAAATTGTCAGATAATCAATAGAATCTTTAGATTTTTTGAAACAATTTGTTTTTCCGTTGACATTTGCACACAGAACCTATAAACTGGAAAAACAAATGAAAATCAATATTTAACAGATGTTCGGACATACTAATAAAATGATTCATATAGGACGGGGATTAGAAATGCAGGAACAGGAAAAACTGATTTTTCATCCTATCTCACTGGAGGACAGGGACTGGATGAATGAAAAGCTAAGAGAAGAGAAACTGGATGCTTGCGAATATACATTTGCCAATAATTATATGTGGGCAGATGTTTATGATGTTCGGGTGGGGAGCGCCTATGGATGCGGCGTGATTCGTTGCAGGGGGCAGAGCTTTGTCCAATATTCATTTCCGTTTGGCAATGGAGACCAGAAGGCAGTCATTGTACATCTGATGAAAATATGCGCTGTGCATGGATATGCGTTGATTCTGTATCCAGTCACAGAGAACAACAGGCTCAAGCTGATGGAATGGTTTCCGGGAGAATTTGAAATCTACTCAGACAGGGCGGACGCGGATTATGTGTACACGACAGAGCGGCTTTCCTCCCTCAAAGGAAAGAAACTGCATGGGAAGCGAAACCATATTGCCCGCTTTATGGATGGGGACGACTGGCGCTATGAACCGATGACGCAGGAAAATATCCCGGAATGCCGCAGGATGGCAAAAGAGTGGGCTGTGCTCAGGGCAGACAAATGGAACGAGGAGATGGAACAGGAGCTTCGTGTGCTGGAAGTGGCATTTTCGAATTTTGATGCGCTTGCACTGACAGGCGGTGTCTTGTATAAAGAGGACAAAATCGTCGCATTTACGATTGGCGAGGCACTGAATGAAGATACATTTGTAGTGCATTTTGAGAAAGCGTTTCCCGATTTGCAAGGTGCCTATCCGATGATCAACCAGCAGTTTGTACTTCACGAGGCACACAGTTACCAGTATGTCAACCGCGAGGAGGACACTGGTGACTTGGGACTTAGGAAGGCAAAGCTGTCATATTATCCAGATATTTTGTTAAAAAAGTATTGGGCGCAGCAGAGCCATGTCGTGTTTGCAAATGAGACAAGGCCTCAGGAAATCATTGATCTGTGGCAGCAGTGTTTTCACGATGACAGCACCTATATAGAGATGTATCTTGACCACCGGTTTGAGATTGAAAATATGCTTGTGATCTATGAGGACAGCCGTCCGGTGTCAATGGCAAGCCTGCTGCCGGTACAAGTCACAATCCATGGAACCAAGGAAAATGCCCGCTATGTCTACGCAGTGGGTACGCTTCCCGCATATCGGAAAAAGGGCTATGCATCAGAAATATTGCGGCATGCACTCGAGAAATATGGTGAACCGCTGATTTTACAGCCGGCGGACAGGGACTTGCAGGAATATTATGAGAAGCATGGCTTTGTGGATGCCTTTGGTGAAAGCCCCTGCTGGATTTACGCAGGCAAATGTACGGGAACACCTGTTATTCCATCAGGAAGTGAAAATAATTTGAGAGCCGCAGAAATGTATGCAAGTGATACAGGACTAGAAGAACTTGGCGGCTGGTCTGTCGCGGATGCCGATGCGAAAGCATACAAAGCGGTTCGGGATGAAGCTTTTGAAAAAGAAGGGTATGTGGAGTGGGATGAGCAGGCAGTTGCATATGCACTCAAAGAGAATCAATTCTGCAAAGGAAGAACGCTGCTGTTAACCAAGACTGTAAAGGATGCTGATGTGCGGCGGGCTGTGCTGATGTACCGCATAGAGGGTGACAGCCTTCACATCATAGAGACAACACTTCAAGACAATGAACTTCACGAGATTCTGCCAGAGCTGCTTCTTTATACAGGTACAGCATGGGCATTCGAGCGCAATATGGGCGGCATGATACTGCTGCCAGAGCATTTTGCGGAGTGGAATTATGAGGAAGGATATCTGAATCTGACATTAGGATAAATGAAAAATTAAATTATATCAATAAAAATGATTAATTTTAACTATTCCAAAATTAAGAATTGTGTGGTATCATAATTTTGGTACCGCGAAAGAATATAGATGAGTCTTTCGTCTCTGCAATAAAATGTTGTGGAGCGGAAGATTTTTTTGTTGGCAAGGTTGATGTATGGAGGTTGATATGAAGCGCTTTGATGAAACATATCGGTTTTTAAAGGAGATGTATAGCGACGGTTATTTTCCAGATTTTCTAGTAGACAAGATTAAAACAGAATTGGAGCATGTGGTTGCTTTTTTAGAAACTGGTGTATCGGATCTAGAACAGATACAAGAGAAGTTTGACACGATGACAATGGCAATCAACGATTTGCAGGAAGAATTTGAAGAGAACGACAGTGAGATCGAGACAGTGGCAAGGGACAGCATTGCGACAGATGTAGATAAGATTTTAAAATGGTTTGATATCGATTTGGATGTGGACGATGCCATCAGGGAACGGGATTGGTAAATCAAATAAAATGGAGGAATAAGACATGAACAATGCAAGCAAGTACGAAAAATCATATTTTTTACCGCCGGTCTGTACATATGACTGGGTGAAGAAGGATGCAATCACCGCACCGCCAATCTGGTGTTCGGTTGATTTGAGAGACGGCAATCAGGCACTTATAGAACCTATGAGTCTGGATGAGAAGCTGCACTTTTTTGAGATGCTTGTGGATATAGGATTTAAGGAGATTGAGGTAGGATTTCCAGCGGCGTCAGAGACAGAGTATGAGTTCATGCGCGCATTAATCGAAAGAAACATGATACCAGAGGATGTGACCGTGCAGGTGCTTACACAGGCGAGAGAGCACATCATCAAGAAGACCTTTGAAGCGGTCAAGGGAGCGCCGCATGCAGTCATCCATCTGTATAACTCCACATCGGTTGCACAGCGCGAGCAGGTATTTAAAAAGAGCAAAGAGGAAATCAAGAAAATTGCGACAGACGGCGCAGAACTGTTAAAGAAGCTTGCGGCGGAGACAGATGGAAACTTTTCTTTTGAGTACAGCCCGGAGAGCTTCCACGGCACAGAGGTAGACTACGCCGTCGAGGTGTGCAATGCGGTGCTGGACATCTGGCAGCCTACACCAGATAACAAGGCGATCATCAATATTCCGACAACCGTCGAGAATGCAATGCCGCATGTGTTTGCCACACAGGTAGAATATATTCATAAAAATCTGAAATACAGGGATGCCGTCGTGCTTTCTGTCCATCCGCACAACGACCGCGGCTGTGGCGTATGTGATGCAGAGTTCAGCATTCTTGCCGGTGCAGACCGTGTGGAGGGAACACTTTTTGGCAATGGCGAGCGGACAGGAAATGTGGACCTGATCACTGTGGCGATGAATATGTTTTCTCACGGTGTCGATCCGAAGCTTGATTTTTCAAATATGCCTGAAATCCGGGAGCACTATGAGCTTTTCACGCGCATGCGAGTGCACGAGAGACAGCCTTATTCCGGCGACCTTGTATTTACGGCTTTTTCCGGTTCCCATCAGGATGCCATTGCAAAGGGAATGCAGTGGCGTGAGGAGAAGGAGACAGACAAGTGGACAGTGCCTTATCTGCCAGTGGACCCAAAGGATGTTGGCAGAAATTACGACGCGGATGTCATCCGTATCAACAGCCAGTCTGGAAAGGGCGGCGTAAACTATATACTGAAACAAAATTATGGCATTTCACTTCCTTATGCCATGCGCGAAGAGGTGGGATATCTGGTCAAGGATGTCTCCGATCAGGAGCATAAAGTACTCTCACCGCAGTGGGTTTATGATATTTTCTGTGAAAATTATGTGGATAATATGCCGCTGTTCCAGATTAGTGAGTGTCATTTCAAGCAGGTGGACGGGATTATGGCAGAGGCGGTGATTGTCTGCGGTGACAAGAGGACAACGGTCGATGCAAACGGAAACGGGCGTCTTGACGCAGTGAGCAACACGATCAAACAGTATTTTGGGGTCAGCTACCAGCTCTCTGACTATGAGGAACATGCGCTCACGAAGGGGTCTTCCTCCAAGGCGATCGCCTATGTGAGCGTCACCTGCAACGGCGAGAAGTTCTGGGGCGTCGGCATGGATGATGATATCATCAAGGCGTCGATACACGCGCTCTGCGTCAGTGTCAACAAACTGCCGCAGATTCAGACCAATGAGGCGTGTCAGGACGAGCGCATGATGGAGATTTTTAATTATATTCAGGCGAATTATCAGGCGACGGCACTCAGTGATGTCGCAGAGCATTTTCATCTGTCAGAGCCGTATTTAAGCAAATATATTCATGAAAAGTCAGGAAAGACCTTCGGTGATATTCTGATCAACATTCGGTTAAAAAAGGCGAAGACACTGCTTCGCAATGGCAATATGACCGTTGAGAATGTGGCAATGGCGGTCGGTTACCCAAATGTCGAGCATTTTAACCGTATTTTCAAGAAAAAGATGGGCATGACGCCTGTACAGTACAGAAAAGGTGGTCAGTAATTCATGCGGCAGGAAATCAGAAGTGAGCTTGCTATGTATGCAGAGCAGCAGTACAGAGATTTTTCATCAGGGCTGGTTCCCGGGGCAAAGCCGCTTCTGGGCGTGCGTCTGCCACAGCTCAGACAGCTTGCGAAGCGTATCATAAATGACAAAAAGAACAAGTCAGGGTGGCGGCAGGAGACTGCCGCCTGTGACGGTGACTGGGAGGATTTATTCTTTGAGGAGACGATGCTGCGCGGGATGATCATCGGCTATGGAACCGCGAAAAAAGAAGTTACCTGTGAGGAGGGCATTGCGTATCTCAAAGCGTTTATTCCCTGTATTGATAACTGGTCTGTGTGCGACAGCTTTTGCAATTCATTTACCTTTGCCAACCGCTATCGGGATGAGGTCTGGGCGTTTATGCAGCCGTATCTGTATTCTGATCAGGAGTTTGAGGTTCGGACGGGGCTGATTCTACTCCTGAGCCAATATCTGAAATACGATGCAGACAACCAAAAAATTCCGAGAAACAAAACGGTCTGTATGGCAGATCTTGAGCAGAATCTTAACAAAAAAGCGCAGTATCCTTATCTGGAAAAAATACTTTGGACATTGAACAGACCGTTTTCACAGGGATATTATGCGCAGATGGCAGCGGCATGGCTTGCGGCAGAGACGTTTATCTGCTTTCCATACGAGACAAACCAGATGCTTGTAAACGGCTGCCAGATGGATGAGTGGACGTATCGCAAAGCACTGCAAAAGATTCGGGAATCTCTGAATCCAGACAAAGAAGTAAAAGAATATATCAAAAGTCTGAAAAAATGATAACAAGATTGGAGGAGAGCTATGAGTAATTTTAAGGAAAGCCTGTATGAAAAGAAAAGTTTTATTTATCAGATTGGCAGTGATTACTATGCCATTGGTGCAAACACCTTTGCCAAAGTGACAAATGCACAGGAGCTGGACAATATGGAGCTGTTTCAGAACGCTATGAAAAAGCAGAATGACAGACAGATTGCAAAATATCTCGACAAGCTCATGCGCATTGCCAATTCTTACCGTGTGGATGCGAGAGAGCATTATAAGCTGCAAGAGAAGCTGTTTCACTTTGTAGACCGACTACAGGAGACGGAGGAAGCCGCACTGCAAAAACAGGTGTTTTTATTTGATGAGCTGTGTGAGAAATATCTGACATAAAAATTAAGAAATCAAAAATTTTGTGTTCCTGTGTAGACAAATAAGAAAAATTGTGTTATGATTACAGACGTAATGTAGGCACCCGTAGTCTAATGGATAGAACGAAGGCCTCCGACGCCTTTAATGCAGGTTCGATTCCTGTCGGGTGCATTTCCTGGGAGAGACTTGACAGCGGCAGATAGGAGTATAGATGGAGAACAGGAAAAAGAAAAAAAACAAGAAAAATAATCAGAATACAAAGACAAATACGACGACTGGAAATACAGAAATTTTAAATAATAAATCAGAACAGACGGCAGCGGAGAGCCCGTCCGCACCAGAAGTTCAGACTCAAGTAAAAATACAAACATTACAACCAGAAAATGAAGAGAAAACACAATCCCTTGATTCGATGATTGGAAAAGACGTAAAAGACGTTTCTGCCGATCATATCAAGGGAATTGCTATTAATGCCGCAAAGATTTTACTGCCAGTGGCAGCATGTGCGATTGTGATTGCTGTGATTATCTCCTATGCAGGTGCTCAAAAGGCGCAGGTGGTAGACAATACAGTGGACAATGGAGAGAGCGGACTGGCAGTGGCAGGTGTGGCTGCATTGAATGAAGAGCCTCTGGCAGAGAACGCATATGTCAATATCAATGATATGATGAATGCGTTTTATAGCGCTCTGGCATCCGGTGATATGGATACTGTGAGGGCTGTCAAGGATTATAACAGCGACAAGGAAATTATCGCTTATGAAAAAAAGAGTGAATTTATAGAACAATATGACAATATCAAGTGTTATACAAAGCCGGGAATTGAAGAGAATTCCTATTTTGTGTATGTTACATATGATGTCAAGATTCAGAATATTGACACAAAGGCGCCCGGTCTGAGTGCATTTTATGTGTACACGTCAGACAATGGAAGCCTTATGATTGATGGTGACACAGAGGAAAATATTAAAGCCGCATTTAAACTTGTCACAAACCAGGATGATGTTGTAGACCTTTACAATAAAATTAATGTAGATTACAAGGAAGCGATTGCCTCGGATGAAGCGCTCGGCCAGTTTATGGATGATCTGCCGCAGGTATTGAAAGAATCTGTCGGCGTCGAGCTGGCAAAGTTAGAGACACAGGATGAGACTGCCAACACCCCTTCGACAGAGACACAGGCAGCAGAGCCTGCATCCTCAGAGCCAGAGCCGACACAGCCTGCACAGGAGGAAACTCCTTCAGAACCAGAACAACCGCTTGAAAATAAGACAGTCCATCAGATTGTGCGGACGACAGATACCGTGAATGTGCGCTCCTCAGACAGCGAGGAAGCGGACAAGATTGGCAAGGCACAGGCTGGAACGGAACTCACACGCATCGAGGAGCGCATCAATGGATGGAGCAAGGTCATCTTTGAGGATAAAGAAGCCTATATTAAGAGTGATTATCTTGAGGTACTGACTGCTGAGGTGACTGTGGAGCCCATTGGCACGATCACAGCCAGAACCAATGTAAATGTCAGAAGTCAGCCAGATCAGGAATCTGCAAAGCTTGGTACAGCACAGGCTGGCACCACTTATGATTTGCTTGAAGAGCAGGGTGAGTGGTTCAAGATCAACTACAATGGTACGACAGGATTTGTAAAGGCGGAATTTTTTGATAGATAGAATAGTGCTTGGTAAAGAGAACCCATGTGGCTTTGTGCTGCATGGGTTTATACGGTTAGTGGTCGTGAAAGGCAGGGAAGAGAGATGTTTAAACAGAAGAGAATCGGTATCATGGGAACAGGCAGGATGGCAAGCGTCATGGCAGGTACTGTCAGGAAAATGAAGAATGTGAAGTGCCATGGTGTGGCGTCAAGGAGTGAGGAGCGGGCGCAGCAGTTTGCGGATGAATATGGTATCAAAGTGGCATATACCTCCTATGAAGAAATGATGATTGATGATAAGCTCGATTTGATCTATATTGCGACGCCGCACTCAGAACACTATGCAAACATGAAGCTCTGTATAGAAAACGGTAAAAATGTACTCTGTGAAAAAGCGTTTACAGCAAATGCGGCACAGGCGGAGGAAATACTGGCGCTGGCAAATGAAAAGGGGGTGTTTGTCGCAGAAGCGATGTGGACTCGGTACATGCCGATGCTGACCACCATCAAAGGAATCTTAAATTCGGGCATCATAGGAGAACCGGTCATGCTGACCGCCAATCTTGGCTATCCAATCGCTGCCAAGAAAAGGCTGACAGACCCCGCGCTTGCCGGAGGTGCATTGCTGGACTTAGGCGTGTATACTCTAAATTTTGCAGCGATGATGTTTGGCAGAGAAATAGAAAAGATGGAGTCCTCCTGTATACTGGCAGACACTGGCGTGGACGCGTCCGAAAGCATCACAATCACCTATAAAGGCGGGCAAATGGCAGTACTCAACAGCACAATGAATGGTCTGAGTGACCGCCGGGGTGTGATTTATGGGCCCAAAGGATATATCGCTGTTGAGAATATTAATAATTTTGCGGCTGTGACAGTGTACGATACAAATTATAAAGTGATGAAATCAGAGAAAGCACCCAAACAGATTACAGGCTATGAATATGAGGTCAGCGCCTGTCTGGAAGCGATCGAAAAGGGGCAGAAGGAGTGCTGGGAGATGCCGCATCAGGAAACGCTCTTTATCATGAAGCAGATGGACGAGCTTCGTGCACAGTGGGGCGTGGCCTATCCATTTGAGACGACGGAGATTCTGACAGGGGAAGTGGAGGATACCATACCGCAGAATACAGATCTGCAAGCATAAGTCCCTAAATTATGGAAATACTATAGCTATCTTAGTGCAATAAAACAGGACAGAAAGGATGATAGCTATGAAAAAGGATGATCAGGAGATCTTAAAGGAAGTCCAGAAAAACTCTTCGATGGCGATCAATGCCATCAATACAATTGCAGAAAAGGTTCATGACAATGAATTGCAGCAGGAGCTCTCCAAGCAAAAGCTCTGGTATTCTGTGATTCAGAACAAGGCGACAGACAGATTGCAGAATGAGCGGGCAGAGGGATATCATGCCAGTGCAGTGCAGGATTTGATGCTCAAAGGCGGCATACAGATGAATACGTTTACCAATTGCAGTACCAGCAAAATAGCAGAGCTGATGATACAGGGAAGCAACAGAGGCATCACAAGTATGTGGAAATCGATCAACCATCATCAAAATTCAGGAAATATGTCGATGGAGGTTGCAAAGGAATTAGTGGATTTTGAGCAGAAGTCCATCGCAAGACTGAAAAAGTTCTTATAGCAATATTTTTAGACAAAATTTTAATAAAGGAGCAACAATGACCAGATTAAATAAATATCTTGCAGCGTGCGGACTGTGTTCTAGGCGTGAGGCGGATAAACTGATTGATCAGGGCAGGGTAAATGTAAATGGTCAAAAGGCTGTGAGCGGTATGAAGGTCTGTGACACAGATGTTGTTGAGGTGAATCATAAAAGGATAAAGCAGGCAGCAGCAAAAGTGGTTCTGGCATACAATAAGCCCGTTGGGATTACCTGTACAGAAAAGGACCGTCATGCAGATAAGACGATTGTGGAGGCGGTCAATTACCCCGTTAGGCTTACCTATGCGGGGCGCCTTGACAAAGATTCCGACGGGCTGATCATTCTTACGAATGATGGAGAACTGATACAGCGTATGATGAAAGGGTCCAACGGTCATGAGAAGGAATATCTGGTCAAAGTAGACCGGGAAATCACAGAGGCGTTTCTCAAGCAGATGTCCCAAGGGGTTTATCTAAAAGAACTGGATGTGACAACACGGCCCTGTATCCTGAAATACATTGGTAAATACACATTTCAGATCACACTCACGCAGGGGCTGAACAGACAGATTCGGCGGATGTGCAGGTGCCTTGGATACAATGTCAAATCCCTCACGCGCGTTCGGGTGATGAACATTGAGCTGGATGGACTAAAGAGCGGAACATACCGTGAGGTGAAAGGAGTAGAGCGCGCGATGCTGTACCAGCAGTGCGAGATGTCAGATTCGTCAATTATATAAAAAAGTGGAGGAAAGTATGGCGGTAACGAACGAAATATTACATAAAATGAAAACGCTTGTGGAGAAACTCCAAGAAGCGTCAAAGGCATATTATGCACAGGATACAGAAATTATGAGCAATTTTGAGTATGATAAACTGTACGAGGAGTTGGAAGCGCTAGAACAGGAAACAGGCATGATACTGGCGGGAAGCCCTACGATTCGTGTCGGATATGAGGCGGTTGACGAGCTGCCCAAAGAGGCACATGAAAGTCCGATGCTGTCCCTTGGCAAGACCAAAGAGCGGGAGGAGCTCAAAGACTGGCTTGGCGACAAAGATGGACTGCTTAGCTGGAAACTGGATGGGCTGACGATCGTGCTGACCTATCAAAATGGAGCGCTGCAAAAGGCAGTCACGCGCGGAAATGGAGAAGTAGGCGAAGTGATCACCAACAATGCGAAAGTGTTTAAGAATATTCCGCTGCGTATCAATTATCAGGGTGATCTGATTCTTCGAGGAGAGGCGGTTATTACTTATCAGGATTTTGAGGAGATCAACAGTCATATTGAAGAGGTAGATGCCAGATATAAAAATCCAAGAAATCTTTGCTCAGGTTCTGTAAGACAGCTCAACAACCAGATCACTGCCGAGCGAAATGTGCGGTTTTATGCGTTTTCGCTGGTGAAGGCGGACGGGGTTGATTTTGAAAACTCGAGAGAGAAACAGTTTGATTTTCTGAAAAATCAGGGATTCGATGTCGTTCAATATGTAAGAGTCCACGCAGATACGGTTGTCGATGCGGTTGCAGACTATGAGAACCGTGTCCAGACATACGATGTGCCTTCCGATGGTTTGGTGCTGATTTATGATGATATTGCCTATGGGCGTTCGCTTGGCAGGACTGCAAAGTACCCGCGTGATTCGATTGCCTTTAAATGGGCAGACGAGATCCGGGAGACGACGCTTAGGGAGATCGAATGGAGTCCAAGCCGTACCGGACTGATTAATCCAGTTGCGATTTTTGAGCCCGTAGACCTTGAGGGAACGACAGTGAGCAGGGCATCTGTGCACAATATCAGCATCTTAAAAGCATTAAAGCTCGGCATCGGCGACAAAATTACAGTGTATAAGGCAAACATGATCATTCCGCAGATTGCAGAGAATCTCACAGGCAGCGACAGCATTGAAATTCCAGATACCTGCCCTGCATGCGGCGGAAAGACGGAGGTTCGTGCCGTCAATGAAGTGCAGTCGCTCTACTGTACCAATCCTGACTGTGATGCTAAAAAGATTAAGTCCTTTACCCTGTTTGTCAGCCGTGATGCGATGAACATAGACGGTCTGTCGGAAGCAACTCTTGAGAAATTTATTGCAAAGGGTTTTATCCATCAATATCAGGATATGTTTCATCTTGACCGATACAAATCTGAGATTGTCGGGATGGAAGGTTTTGGAGAGCGGTCTTATAAAAAACTCATGAACGGTATTGAGAAGGCAAGAGATGTGGAGCTTCCCAAGCTGATTTACAGCCTTGGCATTGCGAATATTGGACTTGCCAACGCCAAAGTTATCTGTAGGTATTATAAATATGACATCAATGCCATGCGGCAGGCTACAGCAGAAGAACTCAGTGAGATTGACGGGATTGGAGAGGTGATTGGCAAAGCTTTTGCAGATTATTTTGCCGACGAGGAGAACAATAAACGGTTTGAAAACTTATTAGAAGAAGTTCGGATTATCAAAGAAGAGATTGATGAGGCGGGACAGACACTGGAAGGAAAGACCTTTGTCATAACAGGCAGCCTGAATCATTTTGGCAGCAGAACTGAGCTCAAGGACCTTATTGAGAAAAAGGGCGGAAAGGTGGCGGGCAGTGTTTCCGCAAAAACAGTGTGTCTCATTAACAATGATGCTGCCTCTGCCTCCTCCAAAAATAAGAAGGCAAAAGAGCTCAATGTTCCGATCTTGACAGAAGAACAGTTTATGACAGAATATTTGGAGATGGAGGTATAGAAAATGCCTATTAAAGTACAAAGGGATTTGCCAGCAAAAGGCATTCTGGAGAATGAAAATATTTTTGTGATGGATGAAAACAGAGCAGTACATCAGGATATCCGTCCATTGCAGGTTTGTATCTTGAACCTGATGCCAGTAAAGCAGGACACAGAGCTTCAGCTTCTGCGCGCCTTATCCAATACGCCGTTACAGGTCGATGTCACCTTTTTAATGGTGACAAGCCATGTATCACTCAATACATCGGCCAATCATCTGAACCGCTTTTATACGACGTTTGAACAGATTGCAGATCAGCGTTTTGACGGATTGATTATCACAGGGGCGCCAGTGGAAGATATCGCATTTGAGGAAGTTGATTACTGGCAGGAGGTGTGTGCGATCATGGACTGGGCGGAAGAGCATGTAACTTCCACACTACATATTTGTTGGGGTGCACAGGCTGGATTTTATCATTATTATGGGATTCAAAAGCAGCTTCTGCCGGAAAAACTGTTCGGTTTATATTCTCACAAAGTACAGAACCGCAAGGTTCCGCTCGTGCGCGGTTTTGACGATTTCTTTCTCGCACCGCACAGCCGTCATACAGAGACACCCGCTGCGGCAATCCACCAGTGTGACCAAGTAACGGTGCTCGCAGAATCGCAGGAGGCAGGTGTATTTCTGGCATACGCCGAAAATGGCAGAAAAATCTTCGTAAACGGTCATCCAGAGTATGACCGCTATACATTAGATGCAGAATACAAGCGGGATTTGGGCAAGGGGCTGCCAATCCATATCCCAAGAAATTATTATCCAAATGATGACCCTGCCCAAAAGCCATCGCTGCAATGGCGCTCACACAGTAACAATCTTTATACCAACTGGTTAAATTATTATGTATATCAGGCGACGCCGTATGAGTGGTAGGAAAGCCGCATAATTACTAGGTTTTATGCATGTTTGGGGGATTATCGAAACTCACGTATTTTCACGGGTAAATGGTGTAGTAGATGGTGTAGTAAAAAAATATTGAAAAGAGCCTTGATAAGAATTTGATATAGTACATAAAAATCCCTTTTGACCGAGGGATTTTTTGATTTGTCCTGTTAAATAATCATCATGCCATCGCATAACATTCCTTTTTCACTTTTTCAAAGCTTTTCTTTGATTCATCATAATTCATCCCGTCATAATATCTTACAGTAACAACCCTGAGTTGATGATTTTCTGTAATACCTCACGCAATGCCTTATCGTTTTCCCAATCGTATTTGTTGTCATTATAGTTTGACTACTTATGTGTTGTACTGTTTGCTGTCTTGTCTGATTTGCTTTCGTGCTTATCTTTCAGTACCTTGAATAGTCTATCATATTCGGCATTGATTTCCTGACATGCTTCTGTACTGCTTTGTGGGTTATCGGGATGATACTTTTTAAGCAGTTCCTTATATTGTCTTCTCAGATCCTCCAATGTGCTTACATTATTAAAATACTTCATACTTGATGACCTCCTATTCTTAAATTTGATTCAGCCTATAAACGGTTTTTTGTTACTTTTCATACTATCGACTAATTGATTCAACTGCCGACGTATTAATACTTCACTTAGAGAACAGTTTTGTTTGGTTGAATGTGATTGTTTGTTGTTGATTATTGATTATTGTTTGTTAATTGGTGAATGTTTGTATTATAAGATAAGAAAAGACAAATTAATTGGTGAAGCTCAACTAACCAAAATAAGAAATGGTGAAATAGCAAGTAAAGAAACACTTAATACAATATG
>VSNR01000101.1 GCA_009774345.1 Lachnospiraceae bacterium
GCAATGTCTTACCCCACATTTTTACCGGATAATTTCGTCCGGTTTTAATTTGAGGCTAAGCTCACGGATTCAGGTATTAAGAAATACAAAATTATTATTTCCAAAGATGCACTCTTGGATATAAAATTAATAAAAAAATATATTCTCGATACATTTAAATATAGCGAATATGCTGAAAATTATTCTAAAAAGATTTAGAAAGCAATTTAAGATTTAGATTCTTTTCCAAAAGGTTATGAAGCTACAGGATTTGTAATTGAGGGAATAACCATTTATTACAAGCCCTATAGTACATATTTAATCTTCTTTGTTGTGGAAGCTTCCACTATTACTATAATTTGAGTTTTGAAAGACTGTATGTATTGGCAATCAATCATAAAGAAAAGAGACTGCCTTTTCCAACAGTCTCTTTTTTGATAATTACTTTTTTTAATTAATCACCCCGCGGTGTCTGAGCAGATAGCTTCCATCTGTCCGCGGTACTGCTTCCACGTACATGCTACACGCGTTTTTGTGCTTCTCTACCAGATAGCGGTCAATGTAGCCTTCCTGACAGCTGCCGTCATCATACGCCTCGTAAATGTCCTCCCAGAGGTCTTTGTCTGTGACAATCAGATCGAATGTAATCACGCTCTCGTCTCTGTCAACCATTGCTGCGAAGCACTCATTGAAGTAATCGCCTACGTCGTCGATATAATTTCCGTCACCGCCGCCGCGTATAGTCATGACCGTGATGGAATCGGTGTTGGTCGCTGTGGTCTGGGTTGTCGTGCTGCCAGATGGTTTGGTGACAGTTGTCGAGTTTCCTGTAGTCGAATTTCCCGTGGACGGCTTCGTCGTTGTGCCGCCTGTTGAGGGCTTGGTCGTCGTGCCTGTAGGTGGTTTTGGTTTGGTCGTCGTGTCTGTAGGCGGTTTCACCGAAGGATTGACTTCGAGACCGCTGTAACGGTTGCCCTTACATGGCGGAAGGTAGATGGACAAATCCTTTCTCACATGATCAGAGGCAAAATCGTCATCTGAACAGTTAAAATAATCATAGGTATTCGGATTGGTGTCATCCCAAGTACTGTCCACATTGTAGCAGCCGTCATCGAGCTTTACGATGTTCCATGCATGGTTCTCACCGGCAAATCCAGTCACATAATAGCAGGGAATATCCAGCTCCTGCATGACATACTGAAATGCCCGCGCATAGCCCGCGCACACGGTTCTGCCGTACACCAGCGCACTGTAAGCGCTCTGGTTCATCGGTGCATTTACATCGTATTTTACCTTGTCCAGCAGGGTGTCATGCACGATTTTTTCTTTATCGTAGTCGGTGTACTTTCCATATATTTCATCTGTAATTTTCTTTGCTGCTGCCTGAAACTCCAGCTTCGACGCGTCAAGATTGTTCGCTGTCACATTAAATACAAGTGTGATGTCCGCCACGCTTCCCTTGGGCGTATGCTGATACTTGTACGCTGTATCAACCCAAAACAGCTCAGGATGATCATTGACAACTGACGTAAAGGCATTTTTCAGATCGTTTGCCGTGATGTCCTGCACTGGTGCAAAATGCTTATTCTGGTCATTTGCATTGGCATAAATCTGCCGGTAAACGGCCTTCTGCGCATCATTGATAATCCCGTAATACGGATAGATCTCCTCGTCGAATTTGAGATTGCTGCCAGTCTCTCCCTTGCTGAGTTCCTTTGCGATCTCGTCCGCCTTGTCCTGTGTGATCTCTGTTCCTGTCGCCTTGACTGGGATATAGCCTGTCAGCCCCGCAACCTTATCAGGAATTTTTAACTTGCTGTCGGAAGTCTCTCCCTCATCATCATCTGCCGCACGCGTTTCCTTCGTCTGCTGCGGTGTATTGACCAGATTCGTTTGTTCCGGTGCGCCGCCGTTTTGCGCAGCACGCACATTCTGCGCTGCTGGAAGCTGTCCGAGTGTCACTGTCGTGTTGACCATCTGCACAGTATTGTCATAGCTTTCCACATTCGCTTCACCGGCATTTGCCTTTAAATCTGCACCGATTTTTACTGCCAATTCCGGATTATAGTGGCAAAACGCAATAAAAAGAAGTATAAGCGCCAATAAGCCACCAAATCCGTACAGCACCTTCTCTACTATACGCATATCAGTTTCCTCCTCGATTCTTATACTCCCCCATGAGCTCCTCCATAACGTCCCTGTTATATATTATGCCTTTAATTATAAAGGTTAGTCAAATATTTGTCAATCGCAGAAGGCAGATTTGAAATATTCCGAAAATTCGCATCATATTCTTAAAGCTGCACGAAATATTGCTGCAATTTCAACTCTTTGCCGGATTCTGTCGTAAATTCGTCAATCTCCTTCTTCTGGAACTTGAATTTGGACACCAGCTTCATACTTGGTTCATTGCGCAGATCCGCCTCGTAGACATACCATGTATCCGGCTTGGTCTGTTTGAGGTTTGCCAGCACACACGCCAGCGCTTCATACGCATAGCCTTTTCCCTGTTCCTCCTTCGCAATCCAGATTCCAAGCTCCGGCGTCTCCTCCATCAGTCCATGCACCTCCAAGCTGCCTATAAATGTAGCATTGCTGTCAAGAAGCGCGAGAAAGAGCATCTCGCCGCGCGCCGCCGCATCTATAAATTCCTGCAGACACTTGCGTGCACTCTCCAGACTGTCAAACGGGTCTGGATACTGGTATTGGGTAATCTCCTTGTCAAAGCCATGGTAATAGTCGTCCAAATATTTCATGTCAAACGCGGTGATCGTTAGGCGTTTGGACTGCATCGTCTCAAATTGTTTGTTCATTTGTACCTCTTTTCTTTTATAACATTCCTACCAGCCACACCACCGCCGCCGATATCATAATCTGAATAATTGCAAATTTAAATACAGTTTGGGCGTTGGACCAGCCTAAGTTCTTGCGCACATGGTCATGCAGCGGCGTGCGGACTTTGGTGAGTATCTTGATGTGCAGGAAGCGCAGTAACGACACCTTCACAAGCCCGATGCCTCCGTCCACCATCAGTACAAATGCCGCCAGCAGGTACAAGAACGGATAGCCCGATTTCATGATGGCAATCGCGATAAAAAGTCCCATTGCACGCGAGCCGGCATCGCCCATCAAAAGGCGGCTCGGCGTCGCATTAAACCACAGATAGCCAAGGATACAGGCGATAAACAATAGAATTGTGTACGAAAATTCCGGCGCTGTCCCAGTGCTGTTCATAATCATATAGATTGTAAATAACGTGATACTTGTCAAAGTGCCAGACAAGCCGTCCACGCCATCGGCGCAGTTTGTCACATTGATGGAACCCCACACCAGCACAATGGCAAGGATTCCGTAGAGAACCGGCGGCAGTGTGATAACCTGCCCCGTCACAGCGATCAGCACATCACTTCCATTGAAATTGACCATGGTCACGGCGGTCATGATGGCAATCATCAAATCGAGCAGCCCCTTTCGAAGCTCTCCCCATGAGACCTTGGCGCAGTCGTCGAGATACCCCGTCATCATCGCTGCAACCGTCAGAATCAGATAGATGGTCATTTCCCGGTCCACATTGCCAAACACAAGCGCCGCAAGCACAAAGACAAGGATAAAGACAAACCCTGCACCGCGCGGCTTGCCCGCGGAGAGACCGCCGTCGTGGGCAAACTCGCGCCCATGGTCTCTCGGTAATTTATTCATGCCAATTGCGAGCAGGAAGCTGGTCAGCAGATACGCAAAGACGACGCCCACGAATCCCAGAACCGCATACTCTGATACGTTCAGAAAATTATTTATCATGTTTTTATCTCCTATATTGATTGCACTGTTTTGTCACTATGCACAGCCGCTCACAGTAACGATTCGGGCAAAATTTTCACATCTAAAGCTCGTTTTCACATACTACGCATCGCAGCCTGACACCGCTTCAAACTGAGAGTTATACAGCTTTGCATAAAAGCCGCCCTCTTTCCTCAGAAGTGTTTCATGGTTCCCCTGCTCGATAATGTTGCCGTCCTTCATGACAAGAATGATATCCGCCTCGCGAATGGTGGAAAGCCTGTGCGCCACGATAAAACTCGTTCTTCCCTTCATCATGGTATTGAATGCCTGTGAGATTTTGATCTCTGTGCGCGTGTCGATGGAGGAGGTCGCCTCGTCGAGAATGAGCATCGGGGGCAGACAGAGCATCACGCGCGTAATGCACAGAAGCTGCTTCTGTCCCTGTGAGAGACTGCCGCCATCCTCTGTGATCACCGTGTCATATCCCATTGGCAGACGCTTGATAAAGCTGTGTGCGTGCGCCGCCTTCGCCGCCGCGATCACTTCGTCCTCAGTGGCATTTGGTTTTCCCATCACAATATTTTCCCGTATCGTCCCCGCGTGGAGCCACGTCTCCTGCAACACCATGCCAAAGCTCTCCCGCAGGCTCTTGCGAGTCATATTTCTGATGTCAATGCCGTCAATCTGAATACTTCCGCTATTAACATCATAGAACCGCATCAGCAAATTTATGACAGTTGTTTTTCCGCAGCCAGTCGGCCCCACAATCGCCACGCGCTGACCGGGCTTGACTTCGAGGTTAAAATTCTGTATCAGCTTCTGGTCAGGATTGTATGAAAAGCTGACATTCTTCATCGTGATGCTGCCCTTTGGCGCCCGCAGCACTGCCGCGTCGTCCGGCTCGGGAATTTGCGGCTCCTCCTCGATAAACTCAAACACCCTGCCCGCACATGCCAGCGCAGTCTGCAATTCTGTCACGACGCCGGAGATCTCATTAAACGGCTTTGTATACTGGTTGGCATAGCTTAGAAAACTCGTGAGCTGCCCTACGCTGATAAAACCTCTAATCGCCAGAAATGCGCCTAGAATGCCCACGCCCGCATAGACAAGGCTGTTGACAAAACGTGTGCAGGGATTGGTCAGCGAGGAGAAAAAGATCGCCTTGACACTTGCCTTTTGCAGACGGTCATTGATTTCGGCAAACTGCTCCATCACCTGCGGCTCGTGTCCAAACGCCTTCACGACTTTTTCATTGCCAATCATCTCATCAATCAGCGCCGTCTGTTCACCGCGCGTCTCGGACTGAAGCTTGGACATGCTGAATGTCCTTTTCGCGATAAATCCTGCGATAAAAAATGACAGTGGTGTCAGTATCACAACGACGATGGTTGTCGGCAGATTAATAGAAAACATAAAGACCAATGTGCCAAGAATCGTCACCACACCTGTAAATAACTGCGTAAATCCCATGAGCAGACCATCGGAAAACTGATCTACATCCGCAATCACACGGCTCACAATGTCGCCGTGGGAATGTCCGTCAATGTACTTGAGCGGCAGAATCTGTAGTTTCTTAAATGCCTCATCGCGCACATCGCGCACCACCTGATAGGCAATCTTATTATTGCAGGTGTTCATCACCCACTGCACCACCGCAGTCAGCACAATGATGACTGCCATCTTCTTTAGTATATCCCAAATCCCGTCAAAATCTACTGCCCCGGAGCCAAGAATGCAGTCCACCGCCTGACCGGTGAGAATGGGGATATACAACGTTAGTATTACCGAAATTGCCGCAAGCACGATGGAAAAAAAGAGAAAAATTTTATATTTTCCAATATGGTTTAAAACTTTTTTCAATATTTGTTTATTCAAATCTTTTTTATTCAAATCTTTCATGATCATTACCTCCGCGCCCGTCAATCCGCCGCTTTTGCTTTCTGGTCTGGAAACTGGGAATAGTAAATTTCCTGATAGATCACATTGTCTGCAAGCAGCTCCTCATGCGTTCCGATGCCCGCTACTGCGCCGTCATCCATCACGATAATCTTGTCTGCATACATGATCGACGCCGCGCGCTGCGACACAATAATGACAGTCATGTCATTCTCCATATTTTTCACTGCCGCGCGCAGCTTTGCATCCGTGGCAAAATCAAGCGCTGAGGCGCTGTCGTCAAGAATCAGGATGTCAGGTTTTCGCACAATGGCGCGCGCGATCGTCAGACGCTGTTTCTGGCCGCCTGAGAGATTCTTGCCGCCCTGCGCGATCATAAAGTCGAGTCCGCCCTCCTTGGTGTCCACAAACTCTTTAGCCTGCGAGATGCGCAGCGCGTCCTCAATGTCCTGCTCGGAGGCATTTTCATTTCCCCACAGAAGATTTTCACGGATAGTCCCTTTGAATAACACTGCCTTCTGCGGAACGACACCAATCTTTTTCCGCAGCACAGGAATCTCGTAATCTATGACCTTAATTCCGTCCACAGTCACATGCCCTTTCGTCGCATCGTAGAAGCGCGGAATCAGATTGACCACAGAGGTCTTGCCGGAGCCTGTACCGCCTATAATGCCGACGGTTTCCCCTTTGTTCACGACAAAATCAATGTCTGTCAGGGATTCGTCCCCGCCGCCGCTGTAGGTAAGGCTTACATGGTTAAAGTAAATCATTGCGTCATCTTCTTTGTCCTCGTTCAGAATCTCTACAATCTCTTTATTAAATGTACCGCTCTTCATGCTCGGCGTGATGCCAAAAATGCCCTCGACACGCTTTGCACAGGCAAGCGCCTTGGTGAGCTGTATGATCAGGTTTGCCATCTTGACCAGCTCCACCAGAATCTGTGACATATAGTTGACCAGTGCGACCACCTCGCCCTGCGTGATGATGCCGTTGTCCACGCGCACCGCCCCTGTCCACAAGAGCACGACAAGCGCCAGATTAATAATGATATAGGTCACGGGATTCATCGCCGCGGAAATCTTGCCGACAAACACCTGTGTATTCAGGAGCAGCTCATTTTCCTGCTCAAACTCCGCAGTCTCCGACGCTTCATTACAAAATGCGCGGATAACACGGGCACCTGCAAGGTTTTCACGCGTTCTGCCAAGGATTTTGTCGAGTGCCGCCTGCACTTTTTTGTACAGAGGCATACTGGCAAGCATAATGCCGAAGACGACAATGGCAAGGAGCGGAATCGTCACCACGAAAATGAGCGCCGCCTGCACATCCACCGTGAACGCCATCACCATTGCGCCAAAGACGATAAACGGCGAGCGCAGCAGCAGGCGCAGCGTCAGGTTGACGCCGTTTTGAATCTGGTTCACGTCGCTGATCATGCGCGTGATGAGCGTGCTGGTTCCGATGGTGTCAAGCTCTGTGTAGGACAACCCCTGTATATGCGAAAACAGGGCATTTCGTAGTTTGGTGGCAAAGCCGACTGCCGCCTTCGCACTGAAATACTGCGCTGTCACGGAGCTTGCAAGCCCCACTGCCGCCAACAACACCAGCACGCCCCCCATCTTTAAAATATACGACGTATCGCTGTTTGCGATACCGTTGTCAATGATTGCCGCCATGACAAGCGGCACCAGCAGCTCAAAGGAAGCCTCAAGCATCTTAAACAAAGGCGCCAGAATACTTTCCTTCCTGTAATCTTTGATATACTTTAACAAGCTTTTCATAAAAGTTCCCCCTTTTGGTTCGATCTGTTCTACAGTTCCTTAGCTCAAATCAAACGAGTGATATCCGCAGTTTTCGATATGCATATATAATTTATGGAATGCGTTCTCGTTGTCAAATACAATGCGAAGCCGCTGTTTCTGCGACGGATAAAAGAACGCAAAATACGGTGGATTTCCTATAATATCCCGAAGGGCAATACAGCCTGCCCACTGTTCCATCTGCTCGCATTCCGAGAATACTAGCTGTCTGTTTTTAGTGAATACGATACCACCCTCAACCAGTTCTTCGATCTCTTTATATGAAATTTCCTTCATTTTCTCCTCCTGTAAAATTAAATTTGTATATTCCACCTTGCTCTGGCTTGCGTCCCTTGCGCTGTCATGCTACACTAAAAATCTATAGATGCACGCCATAAATTATATCATAGCACAAACGAGGGAGGCGGACAACCTATGAAGCTTGATTTCAATTCGACACATTCCACGCGTTATCTACAAGTGTATGACTACTACAAGGACCTGATTGTCACGGGGCGCCTGATGCCGGGCACGAAGATGCCCTCCATCCGGCGCGGCGCGGTGCAGCTGGGTCTGAGCCGCACGACCATCGAGACTGCCTATCTGTGCCTTGCAGCGGATGGCTATATTATTTCCAGACCGCAGAGCGGATATTACGTCACCGACCGTACAGCAACAAATGTTTATCATCAAAGCGCGCCAAACGCAGAGGCAAACACAACACAAGAACCAAAAATCCTCTATAATTTTACCTCAAACAATGTCGATGCGGACAGCTTTGACTTTAATCTGTGGCGGCGCTATATCAAGAGCACGCTGCGGCAGGACGGACGCATGCTGACCTACGGCGAGCCGCAGGGGGAGTATGAGCTGCGCGAGGTGGTCTGCCGCTATGTCGCAAATAAGCGAAACGCCGTCTGCCGCCCGGAAAACATCGTGATTGGCGCAGGTTCTCAGGCACTGCTCAATATTTTGTGCCCGCTCATCAGAGCGCGCCAGACCGTCTGCTTCCACGACACACGTTTTGCACAGGGCATGGTTATATTTGAAGATTATGGATTTGATGTCGAGAAGGACAAGGAAAATGCAAGCGTACTCTATATGACGCCGTCTCATATGACATCCCTTGGCGACGTGATGAGTGTCGAAAAACGGCTTGCGCTGTTAAAAGAATGCGCAGTGCATGACCGGCTGATTATCGAGGATGACTACGATAATGAATTTCGGTATTTCAGCAAACCGATTCCATGTTTGCAGGGACTTGCGGGCGGCGAGAACGTGGTCTATCTAAGTACCTTCTCAAAGCTTCTGCTGCCCTCCATCCGCCTGAGCTTCATGATTCTGCCCGACTCTCTGCTGCCCTTCTATGAGAAAAAAAAGGCGCTCTACAATCAGACCGCCTCCAAGTCAGAACAGCTCGCCCTGTGCCAGTTTCTGCGCGACGGGCACTTGGAGAGCCAGATTCGAAAACTAAAACGCCTGTATGCCAGCAAGGCCAAAACATTGTCTGCACTCTTGGAGGAAGCACTTGGCACACGCGCAGAAGTTTATATGGGCGAGTCTGTTTTCCTTGTTCATCTGAAAATAAAGTGCGCGCTGACCAGCGATGAACTGCGCGACAAGGCCGCCGCAAACGGGCTTCTGGTCTTTCCTATCCATAAAGGGTCCAAAAAAAATGACGGCTCTGCCCATATCGCGCTCTCCTGCTGCGAAGTCCCTGTGGAGCAATTTCCAGATGCAGTAAAATTATTATGTACGCTCCTGCAATAAAGCGCTCCTGTCAGCGCCGCAGCCTGCACATCGCATCAAACATTTTCCGCATGTCCACTGGCTTTGCCAAATGTTCATTCATCCCGGCATCCTTTGCCAGCGCAATGTCCTCCTCAAAAGTGTTTGCAGACAGCGCTATAATAGGTATTGCGCCAGCGTCTGCGCGGTTCAGACCGCGAATCACGCGCGTCGCCTCATATCCGCTCATAACCGGCATCATCAAATCCATGAGCACACAGTCAAAGGTTCCCGGCGCGGATGCCGCAAAGGTATCCACCGCGGCCTTTCCATCGTTTGCGGTCACCACCTCTGCGCCTGCTTCCTTCAGCATAAACTCTACGATCTCACAGTTGATTTCATTGTCCTCGACCAAGAGTACACGCATACCGGCAATATTGCTCTGCAAATCCTGCTCTGTATCCGTAGTCTGCGCACTCTGTGTCTCATCAATTCGGATGGGCAGGGTGATCTGGACAATGCTCCCCTTGCCAAGCTGACTGTCCACCTCAATACTCCCTTCCATCTGGTCTACCAGTTTTTTCACAATGGACATGCCAAGTCCTGCGCCGTTATAATGGGTTCTTGCCCCTTGATGTTCCTGTGTAAACGGCTCAAAGATATGTTTTTTAAATTCCTCCCCGATGCCAATTCCAGTATCTTCAATCACAAAACGGTAATCCGCCGTTTTGCCCTGACGTGCAGTCTCCTGTATCTGAACAAATACGGAACCATTTGGACGGTTGTATTTGAGTGCATTTTCGATGACATTCATCAAAATCTGCTTTAGGTGCAGCGCATTTCCAATCAGTTTTTTATGCTGTACTCCCGTCTCGTCCAGCTTCATCTGGATGCCCTTCTCCTCTGCCTGAGGGGAAAGAATCGCTATGCAGTCCTCTAGTGTATCATGAAGGTCAAACGGCTCCTCCACCGCCGCTGCGGGTCTTCCGCTCTCGAGTTTGCTGACCTGTAGAACATCATTTACCAGAGACAGCAAGTGCCCTGTTGATACGCGGATTTTCCTCCGGCATGTCTCCTGCTGCCCGGCGTCATTCTGGCTTTTGTCCATGATCGCCAGCATCCCAAGAATTCCATTGATAGGCGTGCGCAGATCGTGGGACATGCGGGAAAGAAACTCACTCTTTGCCGAGTTTGCCCGCCGCACCTTCTCCAACAGCTCCATAATCGCCTGATCCTGCTTTTTTCTTGCGATCGTAATCTCTGTGATATCCTGATGGTATCCGTTCAGGGAAAAGCCCGGTTTCTTAAATGTTTTGTCAGGCACACCGCCGCAGCGGACATAGATTTTGCCAAGCTTTGGATGATGCCACAGGTATGTCACCTCCGAACGGCCAGTCTCCAAGATGTCTGCCACTGCCTCCTGCACCATCTCCACATAGTCTGGGTCAATGTGTTCAAACCATTGCTGGTAGCACGCCTCCGGCCCGATCTCATCTGATACGCCCAGCAGAATCCGCATAGTACGATCAGCATACATCCTCGGCTGACAGCCCTCCTCTAGCTCGATCGTCCAGATTCCGGTTCTGGCGCCCTCCAAAATATCTTCCAGACTCTGCCTTGCCTCAAGCTTGTACTTCTCTTCCTGCTCCACCACGGCATTAATATCCCGCAGGGCAAAGATAGCACAATCTTCCTTCTCCGTGGCAGAAAAATGCATCTCTAGGTATTTGAGTCCGAAAGAATTGTCTTTGATCTGATACCGGACGGAGAACTTCTTCTTCGTCCTAAGCTGTGTGAGCACATAGTCTTTTTGGGTAACAGAACGAAGCCGCTCCTGATCCTTAGATACCACATACTGCGTAATATACTTCTCCATCGCCGTCTGATATCCTTGTCTAAAGCTGCCGGCCCAATCCATCTCCATCCGTTCACTGCCGCGGTAGATTTCGCATTCTCCTGTGTCAAAACTGACTTGATAGATGTCCAGATAATCCACACTGAGAGCATGGAGCACATTGTGACTCCTCTTTTGAAGCTCACGGACCAGATTGCGCTGTTTCAGGGAGGACACAATAAAATATGCCGCCGTCTGAAGCATATTGGAGGCATATTCAAGAGATTTCACGGGAGGATTGTCCACGCCGTAAAAACCGATAATCTTATTGCCGTCATAGAGAGGTACGACTACAAGAGAATGAATATTCTGCCTTTTTAGATTCTCATACTGAAGCGGGTCGGTCTCCTGAATGTCTTCCAGACACTCAATAACAATGTGCCTGCCAACACGAAAGTTCCGATACCAGCTTGCACACACCTCTGCGGGAAGATTTTGAAGATTTTCTTTTTCCGGCTGAACTCCTTGTGCTGCCCACTCATAAGTGTTGTCATCCCCACCCGATATATTCTGCTCAAAGATATAGGTCCTGTCTCCATTCAGAGCCTTTCCCAGATGCTCAAGCAGCACCTCCAGCGACCGGTCGGGGTTTTCCTCGAGAAGTGCGACACGAAGTCCTTCATTAATAACGGTCTCCAAATTCTGAACACTCTGTATGCCACTGCACTGCTCGTGTCCTCCATCGGCTGGAACGCTTCTGCCGGTCCTGTCAAAAAGCTCTCTTGAATAATCCATACGTCATCCCTCCATATTGTCCGCCTCTATCATTTCAAGGATGGAAGCGTTCCTCGCAAAAAGCTCTTTTTCAAAATTCAGCAACTTTTGTATCATAATATCATATGCGCCCCAATCAAGTCAATATAGAGGGGACGCGTAATAACGGCTATCTATTTTTACAAAAAAATTGAAAAAAGTACTTGATTTTTTCTATAAAACGAGTATAATAAATTCGTAACTGTTTAGAACAGGTTATTTTCGTTGCGTGGCTCAGTTTGGTAGAGCGCTGCGTTCGGGACGCAGAGGTCGCAAGTTCGAATCTTGTCGCAACGACTCTTGGCAGGGGCGCCGGAATCCTTTGAGAATGAAAGGGTTCCGGTATTTTTTATGTCATTTATGCAAAGTGATTTCAGGTCTCACGAAATCGGTCATAGCCATATAAAAAACAGAGAACATCTGCTAATCAAAAGCTCCCTGTTTTTATAGTTTTTTGCCTCTTTTCTGAAATGTAAATAATACATACTCTTTCTACACATACTTTTCTACATCATGCTGTGTTATCATTCTATACCACCTACAGATATTCTTCCGCCTCATTTGATGAGAGCCCATACGCCCTCATGATCGCATTCTTTATTTCTATATCGCCATTTCCACATACGCGCAAAGCGATGATGGCATTCCTGATTCCCTGCTGCATGACTTGTTGAGTCACCTGCTGGGTGGTTTCCTCTCGAACGTTTTCTTTGATCTTATTGATCTCCGGCTCCATGAGCTCCATTAATGCTTGACACATATTCCCATCTCCTCTCAATTCCTGTGCGGTCTGCCAGTTTGCTTTTATCGCCACTTCCAGTACTGCCTCCGCTAGGGCTTGTTTGAAAAATGCTTTCTGTCAGATGTGCGTCACAATTTGTGGGAGATTTGTGCCAAATGAAGGGCACATAGCGGGCTATGTAACCTGAATTTGGCGCAAAGATCACGCAAAGTGGGGCGTGCAGATGGCGGAAATGATTTTTCAAACACGTCCTAGCTCCCTGTCAAATTTTGTCTGAAATGACTCTGTCTTATCCAGAAGCTCTTGCAGCTGCTGTTTCTGCATTTCATCTGTCAATGCAGTCATCCAGATATGCTCCTGATGATTCAGTTCCTTCGTAACTACGATCTGTGTCGGAAACAGAACGCCATTCATCACATAATATATCCCTTTATATGGATTTTCAAGCCTGATTCCGTGTTCCTCAAAATATTGAAACAGCTTTACGGGCTTGGCTTTCCGTATGAGGGTCATTGTGATTTCATCTGCCTTGCGCTCATCTACTGTTTTTCCATAGGCTTTGTACAGACATGTGTATGCTGTCACTTTGTAAATTGTATCAATGTTCAGCTCGTCTTTTGGTGATTTGTACTCAAACTTTCTAAACAGTCTGCCGATCTCATTCTTAATTGGTTGATTGCCTTCCTTCTTGATAATCAGCAGGTCAATCTCTAGCGCCTGCTGGTTGAGGCTGAAATCCTTAAAATATGACAGGTTTTCTCTCTCCTCTGCAAACTCCAAATCAACGGCGGGTTTCAAAGCTAAATGCCATTGTGTATTGGTTTCTTCCATATCGTTTCTCCTCGTTCTTATAGTATGCTTATTAAAAGTGCTTTTTGCGAAGTAATTGGACTATAAGAAGCTGCTCTTCTTCCTATTAGTATATCATATCTCTTGTATTTTTCAATGTTCCTTCGAAAATATTTAGATGCAGCACGCCTTTTGTTCTAACATTGTTCTAACATAATATCAATTTAATGATTGTCTATTGTACAGAATGATATCATACAAAAAAATGCAAAATTTTCAAGGAAGAATATGCCAGCAAAAAGAGCTTTTCCCTTTTTGATCAAATCCTCTGCAAAATCAATTCCTGTATAAGTGCTTCCCTCAGGCAGATAAGGAAGCAGCAACAGTCCCAAAAATCCATATCCACAGCCGCAGTCTAATACAGAAACCGGTTTATCAATCTTCCAGACCTGTGAAATAAGAAAACGCGTATAGTCATCGTTCCAATAACTTTTTCGCGTCCTCAAAAGATATTCCAGCTTTTGGTTCCAAAACTCTTTACGCAAGTCTGCAATACGCAATGATATTTTATTCATCTTTAGAACCTCCTAAATTTTGAGACGCCTTATAGATTCTTCTCTTTTTGTAATTATATCAAAAACCAAAGATTTTGTATTCACTTAAAACGGCGAATGTTTTCGCTTGCAGATTGAAATATTTGAAAACAACAGGGAGCTTCATTGAATCCAATCTTCCCTGTTGTTTATCATACTCAATCAAAGTGTTTTCCACACAATTTTATTTTCCTCTGCACCCATGCCGTCCACAACGCCCAAGGCGCTTCTCGTTTTTTCCACGCGAGCCCATGCCTCGTCGCTGGTGAGGAAGCGAATGCCTATGCGCGCCTCGTTGTCCTTGATGTAATCCGTCACGATGTTCTTTTCCTCCTCGGTCACATCGTCCCAGATGTAACAGGAATAGATTGTCTCGCCACGAATCACATATTCGCAAAATTCCGCCGGAAACTCCCCGCTCACGCTGGCATCCCAGACATCCCACGGCGAACTCATTCCATACATTTCCTGTCCGGTTTCGATATGGCAGTCATAGGATTTGTAAAATATGCCGTCTGCTTTGATAATGCCCTCCCATGTATAATGAGTTCCCGCGCCGCCACTGCCGCTGCCAAACACATAACCGTTATCATATAATTCCATCTCGCTGCGCATCCACGAATCGCCCGCGTAAGTCATGACGATGCTCCCGTCCCGCTCGTCAAACACCATCGTAAGGCTGCTGTCATCGTCCTCAGAATAAATGCCCAAACCGTACGCACGCAGCGCAAGCTGTTTTTTGCCGTCTCCGCCGCAGTCAATCAGCGCATACTCCATACGCCCGATTTTGCCGCTGCCTCTTGCCTCCGTCAATTCATCTGTAATCTTCGCAGTCAAATCGTCTATCGAAAATGCCTCACCTGCGGTATCATGATTCAGAAAACCGCCGATACATGCCACATCAATGTACGCATTGTGCGCAACTGCCGCAGTGCGTTTCCCTGTGAGAAATTCCTCATATGCCTCCACCTCTGCGCCCGCCTGCGCCTGTTCGGGCAAATTTGTGACACTTGTGTCATTTAACGGATATCCGCATACGCCGTTCGACCGGTATTTCTTGCCGTTCCAGTCTTCTATGTACCAGTCGCACACATAAATCCTGCCGTTTTCGTCCCAGTCAAACAAAAACACGGCATTTCCAATCCCGTCCACAATCGCCCCCGCGTAGAGATATTCATATCCGGCAAGAAGTTGTCTGCCCTCATACTCTGTCATTGCGAGCAGATAATACCCCCTACAGTTTGAACCGCCGCCCCTTCCCTTATTGTCCTCTGGAATATCCATCAAAATCGTGTCGTTCAGATAAGGGCAGGATATTCTGTAAACGTTGTTTTCATCGTCCTGCTCCACATCAACGGAAAGCCCAATGTCGTAGTTATAGTCCTCTTCATTATAATCTGTAGGCAGTTCCATGCGTTCGATTGCCTTGTCCTTGTATTTCACCATAAATTTCTGACAGTCCCCCGCGCCGCCGCAGCCTGTCCCCTGTACGCAGAAAACAATTTCCGTATTGCCGTCGCCGTCAATGTCCTCCCCGAAATCGCCAAAAATACTGCCAAAACTGTAGCAGCAGGAATCGTCATAGATAAAATACGGGCTTTCGTCGTTCATAAAAAGGTAAAGACAGCCGTCCACATAACTGTAAGAATCTTCAGTGTCCTCGTAAAGACAGACCAGCATGTCTGTTTTCCCGTTTTTGTCGTAGTCATTAAATGACACGCCTGTCAGGCGCATATTTTCTTTTTCGAGGATTTTGCTGTCTGTTATTTTTTGGTATAACGTGTCCTGTTCGTCTTCGGACAGGTGATAAACGTCTGATGCCACTTCCCGAAAACAGTTTTCCGACAAGACAAGTCGCTCCTGTGATTCGGTAGCGTCGAGGGTGTCGAGCGTGTCGAAAGTGTCGAAAGTGTCGAGCGAAATTGTTGTTACCGGCTCTGAATCTGTCATTGCAGGCTTGTCAGTGGCGGCTTGGCAGGCGGTAATGGTAAAAATGAGCGCGCCAAGACATAGTGTGCGTGTATATTTTTTATATTTTAAGTACATTTTATATTCCACTGTAGTTAGAAAGTATAGAAATATCCTGTGCAATCTGCATCACTTATTTTCCTACAATTACTAAGCTGTTTGATGCTATTCAGTATAAAAC
>VSNR01000102.1 GCA_009774345.1 Lachnospiraceae bacterium
AATCAATATAATCATAATTTATCAGTAAAAATTCTACCCTGTTGTCCCTGTCAGTATGAATCCATCTTCGATATGTAACTTCCATCCTTTCCTCCGATGACTTATACTTTTTTCCCCTACTCCCGCGCCGGGCACCCGTATGCATAAAAAGAGACACAGCCCCCGCCATGTCCCTTTTCCAGCCCCTACACCATCGCCCTCCTGATCGCCCCCATCAGTTCATCATAGGTCTCATACGCCGCAAGCTCCGGGTTGTCCGCCTTGATCTTGTCTGTGCTCTTGAACAAAAAGCCTGCCTTGCTCGCCTTGATCATGCCAAGGTCATTATAGCTGTCACCGCTGGCAATCGTCTCATATCCGATCGACTGTAAAGCGCGTACCGTCGTGAGCTTTGACTGCTCACAGCGCATCTTAAATCCTGTGATCTCGCCGTTTGGCGCCACTTCTAAGGAATTGCAGAAAATGGTCGGCCAGCCCAGCTTCTTCATCAGCGGCGTCGCAAACTGCGCAAACGTGTCACTGATAATAATGACCTGCGTGATCGAGCGAAGCTCATCAAGAAACTCCTTCGCACCCGGAATCGGGTCAATCGCCGCGATCGTCTCCTGTATCTCCTTCAAGCCAAGCCCGTGTTCCCTGAGCACGCCAAGCCGCCAATTCATTAATTTATTGTAATCCGGTTCGTCGCGCGTCGTCCGCTTCAATTCGGGAATCCCGCTCGCCTCCGCAAACGCAATCCAGATCTCTGGAACCAATACACCTTCTAAATCCAAACATGTTATGTACATTCTCAATACCTGTTTCCTTTCATTCGTCCTATACTTAATTCGCCACGGTATTGATTATAACATACTTTTTCCCTCGGATAAAGTATAAATTTATACCTAAAATTTAATTCGTCACACGCACATCGCCGCTCGTCGTGCGCACCACAATCTGGCTGCCTGTATCCTTCGTTCCATAGACGCCCTTTGCGCTGTTTCCCTTTTTTGAAAAATCCAGTTTATCATCAAAAAACGTGTCAATATCACCGTTGCTGGTATCCGCCTTGAACGCAAATGCATTGTCCTGTGAAATCCTGATCGCTGCACTGCCGCTGCTGCTCTCAAGCGTGAGGTTTCCTGTAAGTTTGTCCAAATCCAGATGAATGTCGCCGCTTGTCGTGTGGATGCTGCCGCTTCCCTCCTGTGCCTTGATCGTGACATCACCGCTCGAGGATTCTGCTTCCCACGCAGCCGCCACTTGGCTTAACACGATTTCCCCCGACGTTGTGCTGACCATCCGCCTGCCACTCCCCTCATAGATTTTAATATCACCGCTTGAAGACTCTGCTGTGACATCCCCGTCAATGCGCTGGACACTGATATCACCGCTTGAAGCTGCCACCTGCACATTTCCCAGAATACTTTCAGACTGGATGCTGCCGCTGTTCGTTTTGATGTGCGCATCGCCTGTCACCTGCCCCACCGTAATATCGCCGCTGCTCGTCTCAATGTTCACCGTGCCCGTCAACTGGTCTGTTTTGATCTCACCGCTTGTTGTTTTGATCACAATATCCCCCGTGGAACTACCGTGTTCTGTACTGACCTTTCCAACCTGTACATCGCCGCTGCTGCATTCAAGTGACACATCTTGGGCTGTAATATTGGGAATGCACAGATCGCCGCTGCTCGTTGCTGCCTGAACTGCCTTCTCGGCCGCGATATCCATCTTGGAAGAAATGTCACCGCTTGAAGTCACGAATACAAGCTCTCCTTTGTAGGAAGATGGCAGACCGATTTCTGTGTAATTGCCCGCCTGACCATCATAAACCAGCCCAAACTGTATATGATTGTTTCTATTTCGCTTCTTTCCCACAACTTCAATATGGCTGCCATTGACCTCCACGGTAGAAATTTCCTGCTGCGCAAGCTCAAGGGGACTGTACTCTTTTACCGTGAGTGTACTGCCTTCCTTTTCATAGATGCGGATATCATTGCTATTCATGTCATAGGTCACCGAAATGCGGTCAACTCCGTCTGTCGAAACCTCTTTTTCCAGTACCAGCTTGGAACTTCTATAGACATACTCTGTCTTGTAAATGCTATGTCCTGTCATGCCATACACCAGTATTCCGCACAGTCCTGCCGTAAGAATACACAGCAGCACCATCATTGTAATTTTTATTTTTCTCATCCTTCTTTGTTCCCTTCTTCTGCTTTGAGTTCAATACCCAGCCCCACGATTTTCTGCACACACGCAGCAATCAAAAAGATGACCCATGTGATCTCTATTCTGCCCGTCGTAAACGTCGTTATGATAAACAACAACACTGCAATGGTCCATATGATAGACTGCACATATTTTATGAAAAGTTTTTCCCTGCCGCTGTATCCCTCTGGGTTCTTGCACTGTACTAACAGCCCCGCCTTTGCAGCTTTTTCCAGCCTTGTGTACTTTGGATACCTGTTCAGTGCATACACAATCATCATCGTCGGCGGGATACAGAGGAGTATTGTCGGGACAATCGCAAACGCATTATAATCAATATGTAAAAATCCCGGAATTTCATTGATGCTTGAAAAAAAGAACAACGCCGCTGCCGCCAAAAGATAGAGCCCCACTGCAAACGATATCAGCAGTGCCCTTCTTTGCCGGTCCTTCTCAGGCAGCAGGAACACACGCTCCTCCTCCACCATATTAAAAAGCTCTGTCACGTCTCCTATGGATTCAATCACATTTTGATAAGCATCCTCCTGCGAGTACCCATCAGCCACCATATCATCATACTTATCCAAAGCACTCTGCACCATTTCCTGTTTTAAGTCGAGTGCCTTTCTCGTCCTTGGCGCCCCTGCAAAGACTTTATTAAAATGCTGTGTGATTTTTTCTTTCATAAATTTTCTTTCTTCCTCCTCATCCTTTATTTGAGCAGCTGGTCAATAATCTCCTTTGCCTCCTGCCACTCCTGCTTATATCCCTGATACGCCTTTCTGCCCTCCTCTGTGATCGAATAGTATCTGCGCCTTGCGCCGACCGTCTCATCGCCCCAGTAGGTTTTGATGCAGCCCGCCTGCTCCAGCCGCCGAAATGCCGAGTAGAGCGTCGCCTCTTTCAGTTCATAAGTATTGTTCGTCCGTCTCATAATGTCTTTGTTGATCTGATAACCATAACTGTCCTGCTCTAACAGGTTTGACAGTATGATCGCCTCCGTGTGCCCCCTGAGAATGTCTGATGTAATGGACAAAAGCGTCCCTCCCTTTCATTTATTTTATATACACTATATATCAATATACCTCACCTGTCAAGGTATATATTTTTGTAATATACTCTTTCCTCTATTGAACATCCGTTATCCATATGTTATAATCAACTTGTATAATTGAAAAGAAAAACAGATAACAAAAAGAAATAGCATCCCACCGCCTAAAGTGAATGCTATTTCTTCTTAACTTTTATGCAAAAATCCGCCGCGCCACATACACCCCGCTGGCGGAGGCATGCGACAGCGAATGCGTCACGCCGCTTCCGTCACCGATTACATACAGCCCCGGATACCGCGTCTCAAGATTTTCGTCAATCTCGACTTCCATATTGTAAAACTTGACCTCCACACCATACAGCAGCGTGTCATCATTGGCAGTTCCGGGCGCAATCTTATCAAGTGCATAGATCATCTCTATAATACCGTCGAGAATCCGTTTGGGCAGCACCAGACTCAGATCACCGGGCGTTGCCGCCAGTGTCGGCGCGACCAGCCCCTCCTCGATGCGCTTTGCATTGCTGCGCCTGCCGCGCACCAAGTCGCCAAAGCGCTGTACAATGACACCGCCGCCCAGCATATTTGACAGTCTGGCAATACTCTCACCATAACCATTGCTGTCCTTAAATGGCTCCGAGAAATGTTTTGCCACCAGCAGTGCAAAGTTTGTATTCTCTGTCTGTTTCTCAGCGCCCTCATAGCTGTGCCCATTTACCGTGACAATGCCATTCGTGTTCTCATTGACAACAATTCCCTTGGGATTCATGCAGAAGGTCCGCACCCTGTCCTCAAATTTTTCCGTCCGGTACACAATTTTACTCTCATAGAGCTCATCCGTAAGATGGGAAAAAATAACCGCAGGAAGCTCTACGCGCACGCCGATATCCACCCGGTTTGACTTTGTGGGAATCGCCAGTCTGTCACAGATTTTCTCCATCCATTTGCTCCCGCTCCTCCCTACAGAAATGACACACTTGTCACATTCATAGTGCTCTGACCCGCAGTGCACGCGGTAACCGCCCTCTCTCACTTCCACATCCGTGACAGGGGTATCGAAATAAAAGTCGATCTTGTCCTTCATCTCCGTATACAGATTTTCCAGCACAACATAATTGATATCTGTACCAAGATGACGAACAGAGGCATCCAGCAGATTCAGTTTGTTTTGCAGACAAAGCTTTTTCAGGTGCGTTCCTGCGGTGGAGTACATCTTTGTTCCCTCTCCGCCATATTTCATGTTGATCTGGTCCACATACTCCATCAGCTCAATCGCCTTTGCCTTGCCGATGTATTCATATAACGTCCCGCCAAAATCATTTGTGATATTGTACTTTCCGTCAGAAAAAGCACCCGCACCGCCAAATCCGCTCATAATAGAACAGCTTTTACATTTGATACAGATCTTTACCTTGTCCCCGTCAATCGGGCAGTGCCGCTTATCCAGCGCATGTCCCGCCTCAAACACTGCGACTTTCACCTCATTTTTCTGCTGCAAGATCTCATATGCCGTAAAAATGCCGCCCGGCCCCGCCCCGATTATGATCACGTCATAATGCATTGTAATCACCTCTCTTTCCCTTTTTTCAATTCTATTACTATAGTATACCGTCTTTTTCCAATTTTGTACATTAAAATCTACGAGAACACCACGACAAACACAAAAAAGGGTGCTATTATAATCCCTGCACCCTTTTTCATCTTTTTTCTATTTTTATTTCTATTCTTTGATCCTGTCGAGCTCTGTAATGTTAACGCCTAAACTTGTTAACGTTACTTTCAGTTCAATATATCTTTTATGCATTGCATGATATGTTTCAGGACTATTTTCTTTACATAATTCCATCCAGTCTTGAACTCTTGAAAATTCGTTTATTGAATCTCTTACAATATCGGCTGCACTAGGCATATATCATCACCTCCCTATTATGAAACACAATGTTGTAGCAATTTCAGTATAGCATAACCGGGCAGCAAAGTCTATGAATTTTCTGATCACCTCCTGCGTTTCCAATCAATTAACTGTTGTACCTCGTCCAACTATAGTTGTCAGCAAAATTTTTCTACAGTTCCTAAGTTAATGAAATAGTGTGTGAACAAAATATAAGCGTCCAAAAATACCTTGTCATACCATTATGCATTGTATATAATCAAATAGAAAGGATGGTGATACTATGGAATCAGCAAAACAGCCAAAATATTTTACAATTGATGATATTTACAATTTGCCAGAGGGAAAACGGGCAGAATTAATAGATGGAGAACTCTATATGATGGCAACACCCAGCACCAAACATCAGATTATGGTTACAGAACTTACTTATCAAATTAATAATTATATAAAACAAAAAAGAGGGGATTGCTTCGTTTTGCCCTCCCCCTTTGCCGTATTTTTAAACGCCGACAACAAGACGTATGTAGAACCCGATATTTCCGTTATTTGTGACAAAGACAAACTCACAGACGAAGGCTGTATGGGCGCACCCGATTGGATTATTGAGGTTGTTTCACCGTCGAGCCATGCAATGGATTATATTAAAAAATTACTGAAATATGGCACAGCCGGCGTTCGGGAATACTGGATTGTTGATCTCGCAAAAGAACGTATTACAGTATATAATTTTGAAAACGAATCTGCCGAAGAATATACCTTCTCAGATAAAATAATAGCAGGCATCTATGAAGATTTTGAAATTGATTTTGGCAAGATATCATTTATATAAACACGCCCTAAAGCGCGTTTGTACTATAATATTGATGATATCAAGCTATAATCAATAAGGAGAGTTTATGAATGATGAAAATAGAAACAGACCGATTGCTTTTAAGAAATTATAAAGAGAGCGATTTTGAGGATATTTTCAAATATTTTTCTGATGAAGAAGTCAGCAGATTTGAAGATTTTTATCCAATGTCAGAAGAACAGGTGAGAGACATTATTGCGGAATGGAAAAATATGGAAAACCGCCTTGTCGCAGCATTAAAATCAGAACAAATTGTTATAGGCAGTGTTGGCTATTGGATAGATGATGAAGGCCACTATTGTATAGATTATGATTTTAATCCTGAATATTGCGGACAAGGTTATGCAACAGAAGCATGCAATGCACTTGTTCATTATCTATTTGAGTCATTGGATATTCGCGCAATTTATGGCGATTGTGATGTGCGGAATGTATCATCATGGAAACTTTTAGAAAGACTGGGATTTCAACGTATACGTAAACTTGATCATCAATCCTATAAAAATGATAAAAATGGCAATCCAATTTTCATTAGCACATTTTTATATGAATTAAAGAATACCCAATCCACAACAGACGCAAAAGAATTTTATACTGGCGGTCGAAAAAGCTGACCGCCAGTATATATACAAGCCTAATTCTTGCGCTTCTTGATAAAAATTCCTGCTGCGACCGCTGCCGCTACTGCAACGATACCACCTACAACGAGCGGCATGTTCCCGGAAGATTTCTCTGCATTTACCGCACTTTCTGGTGTCCCTGCATGCTCTGTGCTGGCAGTTGCAGTTGTATTATTCTCCCTCTCTGTCGCGTTCTCTGCCTTCACAATCGTGTCATCTCCCTGCACAAGCACCATCGCAGAGATGCCCGGCACAGATACCGTCCCCTGTGCAGTGCCTACAGACGCCGTCCCCGCGGTCTTGTCATTGACACAGATCTCCCATGCGCCTGCTGGTAGCGGCACTTCCACTGCATCCTTGCTTCCATTGAATAAAACGGTAATCTTCTCAGCCGTATCCCCGTTTGCATTGTTTGCAATCGTATATCCAATCACATTGGCGCCAAGTCCGCTCATAAATACCAGATTGCTCTGGATATCTGCCGCAGTCGTCATGCGGAGCGCACTGTGCGCCTTGCGGAATGCGATCAGCCCCTTGTAATATTCATACGTATCAAGAACCTTTGCCTTCTCCGCCCACTTTATGCTGTTGGTGGAATCCGGCGAGGTATAGCTGTTCTCATCGAACCCGCCCTCCACGGTTGCAGAAGGCTTGCTTCTGAGCAGCTCTTCTCCTGCCTGAAAGAACGGTACGCCCTGTGAAGTGAGAATGATCGCACTTCCAAGTTTATTCATCTGAATCCTTGTTTCCTCACTGTCGTCTGCATTCGAGATCGCCAATTTATCCCAGAAGGTAAGATTGTCATGGCAGGATACATAATTAATGCTCTGTCCCGGCTGTGCCGCCCAGCTCTTGCTGCCCTTGTCATTCTTGAAGGTCATCACCTGAGGATGCGGTGTCGCGCCGACAATGCCAAACTTCACGCTCTCCTCCATGCCATCCTTGCCGCTGATAAAGCCCTTGTCCATCGCATCAAACACGCTGCCCTTGATGCCATCACGTATATCATCGCTGAATGCGCCAACTCTGTCCATCTTTGCCATATTTGCCTTCAATGCCTGCTGCGAGGAGGGAATCGCACAGTCCCCGCCAGTCCAGCCTTCGCCGTAAACCATAATCGAGGGGTCAATCTCGTCCAGTGCTGCCCGCACAGCGTTCATCGTCTCAATGTCATGCACTGCCATCAGGTCAAAACGGAACCCGTCAACATGGTACTCCTTCGCCCAGTAAACTACTGAGTCCACAATGTATTTGCGCACCATCGCACGGTCAGATGCCGTCTCATTTCCGCAGCCGGATGCATTGGAATACTTCTCGCCCACTTTTCTGTAAAAATAATCTGGCACTGTCTTCTGATACCATGAATTTTCGATATTAAACGTATGGTTATACACGACATCCATGTTCACGCGGATTCCATTTTCATGAAATGCCTGAATCATCTGCTTCATCTCATGGATGCGCACTTCCCCGTGATACGGATCTGTACTGTAAGAGCCCTCTGGCACATTGTAGTTTTTCGGGTCATATCCCCAGTTAAACTGCGGTGTATCAAGCTTCGTCTCATCGACGGTCGCATAATCATAACTGGGCAGAATCTGTACATGTGTCACACCCAAGTCCTTGATATGGTCTATTCCTGTAGCAAGGCCGTCAGGGTTTGTCGTCCCCGTCTCTGTAAATCCAAGAAACTTGCCTGTATTGCGGATGCCAGACGACGCATCTGATGAGAGGTCCCGCACATGAATCTCATAGATTACGGCATCTGTCGGATGCTCGAAAGCGGGTCTCACATCCTGCTCAAATCCTTCTGGGTTGGTCGCACTCAGATCAACCACCATGCCCCTGTCCCCATTGACACCCGTCGTTCTCGCATAGAGGTCCACCGCCTCGTTCGTCTTGTTCCCAATCTTGATTGAATATGTATAGTATACGCCGTTTAAGTCTCCCTGCTTCTCACAGCTCCATACACCCTTCTCACCCAATATCATTGGAACCGTTTCAATCAGGTTATCACCGTCTCCCTGCTCATACAGGTTCAAAGAAACCTCTGACGCTGTGGGCGCCCACACCTTAAAGCCTGTTTTTTCTTTGGTATAGACAGCGCCAAGGTCATTTCCATCATAAGCAAACACCTCATCAAAATAGCTTGAGCCTATGATCTTGTTCATGGATATGGTCGTTCCCTCATATCCCTCCATTGATATGTCATATGCCTTTGACAATTCCAACTCCTCCTCCAATGTCATAAATACCGATCTGCCATCTTCGCTCTCCGCCGAAGCCACTTTGTACACTGTACCCTCTGCGTCTGTGATTTTTAGCTGTGCCGCCAAGGATGATGTATTCTTTGGCGCACGTGACAGGTATGCATAGACCTCCTTGCTCGTCGTCTCTGAGAAATATGCCTCCGCAATCACAGGCTGAAATACAGCTTCCTCCTCATTGTACCACAATGTAGGATTTCCTTCTACAATATATACATCAATTGTATTGTCCGATGCCTTGGTAAGATCAATCTCGTAATCGAGTGCTGCATCTGCATCACCGTCCTGTATCACACGCACGCCGGCTGTCTTAACGCCCTCTTTCGGCAGCAGCCCGATCTTGAAAAGTGCGCCATACGCATCCTTCTCTGCCATTGGATAATTTCCTCCGGCTTCGCTTCCAGCCCACGCGTATGCCTCCACATTGTCGGTGCTGTATTTTTGATCAAAATTATAATAATGCACATTGATCTTGGCTGCCCCCTCCTCATTGTACACATTCAGGCGCGCCTCCTCAAGTGCTGCAAGATCGTAAGGCGCTGCTCCATCAGGCGCCGCTGTGGCAAATTCCGCCTCGCCGCTTGTCACCCAGATTTCAACGGTCTCACCGTCCATTGTGACAAATCTGTCATCGCCCATATCCTTGTCCTCCCACTGGTTTAAACGCAAAATAAACCCTATGCTTGCCGGTCTCCTGTTGGTCTGGTAGACAGCCACTTTACCAAATGCATCCTCGTCCGTAAAGTCTACCTGCTGTCCTTCTCTTCCTTCTTCCCAAATCCACAGGTTCCACCCTTCATAGCTGTTATCAGCCCTTCCGCCATAGTGGACGATCAGTGTCGTTCCTGCTGCCTGCGCCGTCATGCCCGGTGTCAAAACTGACACAACTGTCATAAATACCATCAGCAGCGCCAGCACGCCGGCAGTCACTCGTTTCTTTTCCATAACCTATAACCTCCATCCGATTTTATTTGATGGATTTATTATAGCTTGTTATGGAAGAAATTGCTATTGGAAATTTCGCAAAATTTCGTAAGATCTTTTTAGTTAATTTACCGAAATAAAGGCGTATGCCTTGCGCATACGCCTCTTGATATCCTATTTAATTACTACGTCATTCCACGAATCTGACGGAACAAGTGCCACATATGTTTTTCCAGTGTTCATCTCAATCTGCTCCCCTGTCTGTTTATTCAGGTAGATCGTCGGTTCATTCTCTCCCGCCTTAATCCATGTCACCTCGACAGCCTTGCCCTCTGTGATGTAATATCCATCACGGCCAGAGTCAATCGCATTGTAGATCAGATAACCATTCTGGTCATGCTGGGAAAATGTCGTATCCTGAATCAGCAGGTTTTTAAAGGTAAGCTGTGCATTGCCGTGCTGCGGGTCCTTATGTGCACTGCCATATTCATAATAATCATAGGTGCCTGTCGATTCATTGTACTCCAGTCTTGAACTATTATGCGGAAACGGCAGCTGAATCTCCGTGCAATCCATTGTCTCGCCCATGGTGGTCAAATCCACCGCCGAGTTCGAAAAGATATAATGCTGTCCCGGATAGAACTCATTGTATTCCGTCGAATATTTGGAATTGGCAAACTTCTTATCCAAATCACCTGCACAGATATACTCTGTAAATTCTCTCGACTTTCCATTATTCACACGGGAAAAACCGCCGCTGAAATTTGCAGAATAATTCTTTGCAATCCACTTATCAATATAGAAGGGGCCTCCGTCATGACACAAAACGGCATTCCACTCTGCTGCAAGCATGATATTGGTATCTCTGGTACTGCGGATGCTGCCGAACTGCTCAATCTTTCCCCAGTCCTTGACAACTGCCATAAAACGCGTAATTCTGCCATTCGCAGTACTATTCATAATCTCATACACCACATCTGCCTCCGTGAGGCCATAATGCGGCAGCGCTGTCTTCTCATTATCCACCATAACTGCGATCGGGCGCTGGTTCTTTAAGCTCTCGTCAATCCACTCATTTGTGATCTCGCTGCGGTACATCCCCTCGCGGGTCTCTTCCTCTGGCTCCTGCTCTGTAGAGGGTGCCTCCACATCCGGCGTCTCCGGTGCATCGTTCGTATCGTCAGGCTGACTGCCTGTAATATCTGCAAAATCAAGCTCTTTTACAGGTTCAGTCTCTTTCTTGTCACCGCACCCTGTCATGGCGGCTGATGCCATCGCCAGTGCCAGCAGTAAAGCAATTCCTTTCTTTTTCATCATGTTTCTTTTCATAATCTTTCCTCTTTGCATTTTTTTATCGTGCAAACGGCTTCGAATCCTATGCCCATGTACGTTACCTCTACAGTTAACTCCGCCAGGCACCCTCACGGCACATATGAAATCCGCCTTAGTGCTGCTACATTCCTGTCCTGACACGGTTCAACGGCACACATTGCGTGAGACCCAAACTTCAACGCCACTTATAAAGGGCAGCTACACAAACGCAGACCCTCCGTCGTTTATCACCCCCACTATAGCGGATTGTGAGTACAAGGCACCGCTAACGCCCCGGCTGCACGATGTTATTATTATAACCTCAATATTACCGATAAGTCAATGAAATTCATACTTTTTTAATTAAAACTGGTAATAATTGTGTCTGGTATTCTTTCTTCTGCGCGTGAGGATCTCATAACACATCAGTACTGTCACCAGCTCGCGTACCCACGGCTCTTTCTCTTGCCACGGTGCATTCTCGGTCAGCACCCCCTTGGGCGGCATCCGGTTGCTGGCCGCAGTCTCCTGCTCCGGCATCCCCTGTACAGGGGTTGGAAGCGCATTTTCCAGCATCATTGGCGGCAGCGTATCACGCTGTTCTGGTACTATTTTTTGTGTATCCTCGTTATTTTTGATGACTGCCATCACACTGTCCACCATGCGCTGCATCGTCAGTTTGTCGGGATACTGGTCATAGATAAAGCTCCCATCGTAGTCCATCTTGTCAACAACACTGCTGATCACACTCTGGTATTTTCTGGCATATGTAGGATACATCTGCTGCAAGTACTCAAGATCCTCGAGAATCCTGTCCTCCTGCACCATGCCGGGCTGTGCCCACTGCCCGTATCCCTGATAGCCCATATAAAAAGGAAATGCACTGTAATAATCCATTTTTCGCGTTCCTCGCTTTTTATGATTATCATATGCATTTCCCAGACATTTTGCGCATATAATCACTTTAGAAAACTTTCCATCCTGCACTGGTGCTCTTTTGTCTTTTTGTCATAGGTGATGCCCACCAGCAAAATCTCACCTGAATACTCCTGCAAGGATGCCGGATAACTGCGCTCTTTAATCTGTGCGACCGCTGCCGCAGCACTTTTGTTCCATTTTAATTCCACGACGATAACGGGGCGGTTCGGGTACTTTGCAAGCGGCAGATAAACAATGTCAGCAAACCCTTTACCACACGGGAATTCCCTGACTGGTTTATGGTAATACTTAAACAGCGCAAGCAATGCAACGGTGATCGTACAGCTTAGCGAATTTTCATCATTGTACTCAATGCTGGAAATAAAGTCATTGTGCACTTGCTGTACCAGCGCTGCGGTTTTATCCTCGTCCATCGTGAGCACCGCCGCTGTGATCTCCTCTGACAGTTTCATAAAGAGGGACAAATTGTCTCCCGTGTCATTTTCCAGATATTTATAAAAGACTTCCTGAATTTCCTTATTCGGCAGATATGCTTCCTGTTCCGCTTTATCATATGCAAAATATCCCAGATGTATCAGCGTTGTAATCACCTGATTTTTATCTGTAAAGGTATGCATATCATTTTTGCAGCCTGTCACGTTGACAGGAATCCGATTGCCTGACAGCATCTCGATCACTGCCTCGCGAAGCCCGTCAAAATCACGGTTTATCAGCTCTCCAATGTCCTCATATGTCCCGGTCTCTGTCCAGAACTGTCCAAAATCTTTCTCTGCGACTGCACGCACGACCGACAGCGGATTGTAAACCGGCCTGCCATTGATATTGTAGCCATTGTACCACTCCTTCATTTTCTGAAAATCAGCGTGATACCGCTCGCACAGCCATGCCACCTCCTCCTCTGTAAAGCCGGTAAACTCCCCTAAATCCTTGGGGCGTATCATCGTATATTCATGAAAATTATTGACTGCGGACTGTCCCTTCGCGCGAACCATCGGCAAAATACCTGTAAGATATGCAAGGCGGATATAGGACATGGCGTCACTGCTCTTAAACAATACCCTAAGAAAATCAATATACGCTGACCGTTCTTTGCTCTCTAGCCCCAGCTCCCGGACTGGATAGTCCCATTCATCAAAAATAATGACAAACTGATTTCCCGTCTCATGATTTATGATTCCCAGCGCCGTATTCAGCGCCATTTCCTCCTGTATCCATTCTGGATACGCCTCCTTTAATTCCCTCACCACCGATTTACTGATATACTGGCTGGGATCGGTTCCAATCGCTGCTGCTGTGACAAACTGCGCCTGAATATCCACAAAGATCGTATCATACTGATTCATACTGCTCAAAAACAACACATCTTTCGTACATTTGAGCGGCTCAAACAGACTTCTTGAATCGGCGCCTCTGCTAAAGTATGCTGTCATCATGTTGGCAGTGACAGATTTGCCAAATCTGCGCGGCCTGCTGCTACAGATAAATTTTTCATCCGCATCTTTTTCCAGCAGTACATTGAGCATCCTCGTCTTATCTATGAAATACTTGGTTTTGGAAAATGCTTCATATCTGTCATTTCCTATATTTAAGAATCTCCCCACAGCAAACCTCCTTTTTTTAATCTTTTTGTTGCTTTCAATGTATACTCACGACAGATTAGATCTGCCGTGAGTATCGCGCCAGCCGCAGCCGCGAAGCGGCATATTTCCTTATGCGGCTGTGTGCATAACTTTATACTGGCGGTCAGTCTTTTCGACCGTCAGTATATCATGGAACACTGCCTTCGTCAATCTGGTTTCTATCACTTGATGCCAAATCTCAAAACGCCTTTTGCGCGCCTGCCGGAACACTCAATCTCGTAGCGTCCATCCAAAATATAAAAACAGTCCCCTGCAAAGTACAATCAGCACAATAAAACCAAATATGCCGCAATACTTATATTTTATGCCTGTCTTTTCCGGCCATATCTTTTTCTCATACTGATAAAACTGAAACGCTGTCACCCCAAAGATCACCAAATACAGCATTGTCAGCAGCAGGAAGCAGACAGACAGCACCTCCTGTACGCCGCCCCCTCCACCGTATCCTAGCGTTGTCACAGCAAATTGCGGCAGAATCACCAGCACAAACATTACGATCAGCGGAATCATTCTGCCTCTTAAAACGCGTTTCATCAAGTCCAGTCTGGATGCGTCATCACAAAATATTTCTTCCTGCCCGCGGCTTCGTTCGCTTTGGCTGCGGAAATAACTATAGCCACAGAACTCAAACAGATACTCCCCGCCGCAGTCAGAAAACATTTGAACATATTCTGTCTTGTTCGCCAATCCTTCCTGATTATAATCCAGACGGTAGGCAACCTTCTTTGGTTCACACTGCTCAAATTGATAAAAGCAGGGAAAAATAATCTTTGCCAACTGCCATCCCTGCGCATGCATCGTGCTCAAATAGTCTTCCTCCTGCTGATACTGGCAAACCGTAAAAAATTTTAACGCAGTCTTTTTCTCTCTCATTCCCTCATCTCCTCCATATTTCTATGCAGCCGCTCGATTCGTTTCATCTCGATCTCGAGCACTTCTTTTCCCAATGCCGTTATGACATAGCTTTTCCTCTTTTCCTCCTCCCTGACAAAACGAATCAGGCCATCCTTCTCCATCTTGGACAGGCTGCCATACATTGTGCCCGGCGCCAGCAGGATCTCCCCCTTCGTCAGCTCCTTCACCTTTTGAACAATCCCATAGCCATGATTCGGCTGCCGAAGGCATAAGAGAATATAAAAACCGGTTTCTGTCATAGGGACGTAGACTTTCTTGATATGTGCATCCGTTGCAATCACCTCTCTTTTATATATTTTACTGCAATATATCGCACTTCGATATAGATATTGTATCGCAGTACGATATATATGTCAAGCAAATTGAGTAGGGACGAGTCATCTTCCTCTACTCGCGCGCCGGGCACCCGTCAGCTTCTGCTGACAAATATCATCTGGATGCCCGTGTGCATAAAAAAAGAGATAATTCCGTAAAATTATCCCCTTTCTATTTATATTTTCTATAGTTTCTCAACAAATCCCGTTTGTCGCAAGCATAGAACACGGCGCATCCAGTGTAATCTGCGCCCCCTCCACTGTGGTCACTCTGCCGCCAGCCTCCTCCACAATCAACGACCCTGCCGCCAAATCCCACGGACACAGACGCAGCTCAAAAAACAGCTCCGCCCGGCCCGCTGCCACGCTGCAAAGGTCAAGCGCTGCCGAGCCGCTCCTGCGCACATCGAGCGAACGCTTAAAATAATCATATGCCATCTCAAACGATTTTTTGTTCAATTCTTCATAATAGGGCGCGGTGCCAAACAATACCACACCATTTTCAAGCGGCTCCGAGGAAACATGAATCGGCGTGCCATTCAAAAATGCCCCCTGTCCCCTGACTGCCGTAAACAGTTCGTTCAAATATGGATTGTAGACCACCCCCATATACCGCTCTCCATTCAAGGCAAGTCCGACAGAAATCGCACTCATATGATAATCCTTGATAAAATTGGTCGTGCCGTCAATCGGGTCTACGATAAAGGCATAGCCCTTGGCAATGGAAGCATGGATGTCCTCCTCCTCACCGACAAAAACCGCCTCTGGCAAAATTTCAAGCAGCCGCTTTTGCAGCTCCTGCTGGACTTTTTTGTCGTAGTCAGTAACAAAATTAGCGTGTCCCGCCTTCTCGTCGATACAGTTTTTACTCCTGTCTGCATGGAGCATGATTTCGCCGCAGGTGCGGACTGCATCCGATATTTGACGCAGTAGTTCGTCTTGTGCTGTGTTTTCCATTTCTAATACCCCTTTCTGTATTTTTTCAAATCTTCGTTCTAAGTGAATGCCTCACAGGTTCTATTATAAAGCATTCTCCGTAACAGTTCAACCTTGCCGAACTGTTACGCATCAAGCCATGCAAATATCGCCAAACCGAACAAGGTTCGGTATGCGATGGCTTGATGCATCTCAATCTCTACGCTT
>VSNR01000103.1 GCA_009774345.1 Lachnospiraceae bacterium
CTGTCAATTATAGATGCTTTATTATATGAAAGGAGCTCTCAAGCCATGAAAAAATATACCAATTCGGTGATTGCACTTTTTATCTGTATGCTGATTCTGACCCCTTCAACAGTATATGCGGAGGAGCTGGCATATATGCCTGCATTTTCGGTCATACAGCCAATTACTGGCGCTGCACTGCCCAATGAAAATCTCTCGGACAGCCTCACTGCACGCTTGAATTTTTATCTTGTGGATAGTTATACCAATGGAAATATTGATGAACAGCAGTTTAATGAAATTGTTTCGAGCGGACTGGTTTCTGAGAATGCATTCTTTGCTAATTCTGTATTCGTGGGAGACTCGCTCACCGTGGGTTTCAAAGAATACTGCCAGACCCATTCTGATTCCATCGCTTCAGACTCCACATACTTCTTGGCAAGAGTCAGCAGCTCAGCCAAAGCTGCCATTTCTCGAAATGCCCTCACCACACACGCTGATATTATGCCGAAATACAATGGAAAAGTTCAGTATATAGAAGATTCTGTGTCACAACTGCCAAATGTTGACAAATTATTTATTTGTTATGGGATGAATGACCTGACCAGCAGTACTCCAGAGCAATTTGTCGATGACTTGCAGACGCTTATTGCAAGGATTACCGCAAAAACGCCGGGACTGCAAGTGTATGTGATTTCCATTCCATGTATTATGTCCGGTGTGAACAATGGCAGACTGAACAATAAAAATATCCAGACTGCAAATATTTTGTTACAGAATACATGTACTATAAACGGCTGGGGCTTTATCAATATCGCTGAACACCTAATGGGCGCTGACAACGCGATCCGCCCAGAATACAGTTCTGACAAATATGTCCATGAAAACAGCCGCGCTTACAAGATTTGGAACAGTGTCCTGAAAGATTATGCGTTTATGGAGATCACGAAATAGGCATTCCATAAAAACAGCTGGTTCTTTCTAAGTATTGAGTGTTTTGCAAAAAGAAGATACACTAAAAAACATACAGGGAGACAACTTCTTACAATGAAGTGTCTCCCTGATTTACGCCACTTTTTAATTCTATCCGATTACTGCTGTGCTACATCCTTCATAGAGAAGCTGATGCGTCCCATCTTATCTCTGCCAAGGCATACAACAGTAACAACATCCCCTAGCGTCAGCACATCCTCAACATGATTGATGCGCTCCTTCGCTATCTTGGAAATATGAACCATGCCCTCTTTTCCGGGTGCAAACTCAAGGAAAGCACCAAACTCTTTGATGCTGACTACCTTGCCCTTAAATACTTGGCCCGCCTCAAAGTCTGTCGTGATAATCTTGATCATCTCGCACGCCTTGTCCATCATCTTCTGGTCTGTGCCACAGATGCTTACAAATCCGTCATCCGAAATGTCAATCTTTACACCCGTCTGCTCGATGATGGTATTGATGGTCTTGCCTCTCTGCCCAACCACGTCGCCAATCTTCTCCGGATCAATCCTCGTCTGGATAATCTTAGGTGCGAACTCGCCGACAGTCGGTCTTGGCTGGCTGATGCACGGAAGCATAATCTCATTCAGAATATACATTCTGGCATCCCTTGTCTTGGCAATTGCCTCCTCGACAATCGGTCTGGTGAGACCGTGAATCTTAATATCCATCTGAATTGCCGTGATACCGTCTTTTGTTCCGGCAACCTTAAAGTCCATATCACCAAAGAAATCCTCAAGTCCCTGAATATCTGTCAGTACAATATAATCATCATCTGTCTCGCCTGTCACCAGTCCACAGGAAATACCCGCTACCGGCTTCTTAATCGGTACACCAGCCGCCATCAGTGACATGGTTGATGCACAGATCGACCCCTGCGATGTAGAACCGTTTGACTCAAAAGTCTCTGACACAGTACGAATCGCATATGGAAACTCCTCTTCTGACGGAATCACAGGTACAAGCGCTTTCTCAGCCAGCGCGCCATGTCCGATCTCACGCCTTCCCGGTCCTCTTGACGGCTTTGTCTCTCCTACAGAGTATGAGGGGAAATTATAGTGATGCATATACCGCTTTGCAGTCTCATTCTCGTCAAGACCGTCAATCTTCTGAACCTCTGACAATGGCGCCAGTGTCGTCACAGTACAAATCTGTGTCTGTCCGCGTGTAAACATCGCTGAACCATGTACTCTTGGAATCAGGTCAATCTCAGCCGCAAGCGGCCGAATCTGTGTGACTGCACGGCCGTCAGGACGCTTATGGTCTTTTAAAATCATCTTGCGGACGGTCTTTTTCTGATACTGGTAAATAGCCTCTCCCAGAATCGCAAGCCACTCCTCGTTCTCTGCAAATGCCTCCTCAAGCTTCTCTGTAATCTGGCGGATATTCTCCTCTCTCACCTGCTTTTCATCTGTAAAGACAGCACCCTCCATCTCCTCTGGCGGTACAATCTCCTTCATCTTCGCAAACATCTCCTCAGGAATCGCACAGCTTGTATAGGAATGCTTTGCCTTTCCAACCTCTGCCACAATCTGATTGATAAACGCGATAATTGTCTGGTTCATCTCATGGCACTTATAGATCGCCTCAATCATCTTGTCCTCTGGCACTTCATTGGCGCCGGCTTCGATCATGATAACCTTCTGGCTTGTAGATGCCACTGTAAGCTGCAAATCACCGTTTTTCCACTGCTCCTGATTCGGATTTATCACAAATGCTCCGTCAACCAGTCCCATCTGCGTGGTCGCACAAGGGCCATCAAATGGAATATCAGAGATCGAAGTAACAATCGCAGAGCCAAGCATGGCAACCAGCTCTGGACGGCACTCCGGGTCAACACTCATAACCATGTTGTTCAAAGTCACATCATTTCTGTAATCCTTAGGAAACAGCGGGCGCATAGGTCTGTCAATCACGCGGCTTGTCAGGATGGCATTCTCGCTCGCCTTCCCCTCTCTCTTGTTAAAACCTCCCGGAATCTTGCCCACAGAGTATAGCTTCTCCTCATACTCCACAGATAGCGGGAAGAAGTCAATCCCGTCTCTGGGCTTTTCCGATGCGGTAGCAGTACAGAGCACTGTCGTATCCCCGTAGTGCATCAGCGCTGCTCCGTTTGCCTGCGCTGCCACTCTTCCAATATCAATTGTCAATGTGCGTCCTGCAAGTTCCATACTATAAGACTTGTAGGACTTGTCTTTCTTTTCACTGAATGTCATATATTCCATACAACTTCCATCCTCCTGTTCTAAAAAACTCCTGTTTGCCAAAGAACATCCCTCAGTTATACACGTTCATTTCTGCAAGAGTACTACCTGAACAGAGTCCGTCGAAACTACTGAAAAATTTACGATGCCTCATAGACTTTTCAGCGGTCTCGAGCCAAACTTCTATTCAAGTCTCTTATTTTATGCTTCTTAAAATTAAGCCTCACCGCGCTGTTCTGCCGCAGAAACCGAACAAACCTAGAATGTATAGAAAGGAGCGGATATTTCCGCCCCTTCAAAAATTACTTTCTGATACCAAGCTTCTCAATAAGGGTACGATATCCCTCAATGTCAGTTCCCTTTAAGTAATCAAGTAGACCACGTCTCTGACCAACCATCTTCAAAAGACCGCGTCTTGAGTGATGATCCTTCTGATTGTTCTTCAAATGCTCCGTTAACTCCTGAATCCTTGCTGTCAGAATTGCAATCTGTACCTCCGGTGAACCTGTGTCTCCGGGCTTTCTGCCATACTCAGCGATAATTGCCTGCTTTTTTTCCTTAGAAATCATTGTAAAATCCTCCATTTTAATTCAATCTGTAAACCGCAGTATACCAAGTCTGGGTCGGAGTGTCCCGACACTGGGTATCCGCTGTCCGTGTGCTGCATAATCCCAGCACACTTTGATAGTATATCACACACTATTAGATTATGCAACACAATTTTTTCTATACCGCCTTCAATTTTGCCGTTTATTCTGCATCTATCGTGCATACATTTTACATCTTTTAATTCGCCAGATACCTTCTGATTCCAGCCGGTGTACGGTAATTCCAGCTTGAGATCTTGATGCCTGTCTTGGGGCTTGACGCATGGATTACCTGACCATTTCCTATATAAATGGCTACATGATTAATTCTGCCGTTCTTCGCATAGAATACCAGATCTCCCGGCTGTGCTGAATTATAATCCACCTTTGTTCCAAGCTGCGCCTGCGACGCCGCGTGATGCGGGAGACTCACACCATACTTTTTATAGATGCTCAGGGTAAACCCAGAGCAGTCAGCACCGTTTGTCAGACTGGTTCCACCCCATACATAAGGATTTCCGACAAACTGTTTTGCATACTGTACCAGATCGACACGCACATCTGACACACCTTGGCCATATTTGAGCTCTGTGAGTGTCACCGCTTTCTCCAAGCGCTCCTCCACATCGACATACTCACCGGAAACATATGCCTCCTCATCGTCAAGCAAAAACTTTATCCAGCCATTCTCCATGATTTCTACGACTTCCAGCTGTTCCTCCTCTGGAATGAGGGTGATGACGATAGAGTCTGTATTGGGCTGCTCTCTGACCTTGAGTGTCTGTGTATTGACAATGGCAATCATAGAAGCAACCTCGCGGCCTCTTACAACTGCCTCCTCACCAAGATACAAAAACTCTGTGCTACAGTATCCTTCGACTTTTCCTGATTTGATATGTGCCCAGCCATTCTCATCAATCTCAAGAACCTCACATGCTGCATCCTTTGACAGCTTTCCGATCAACTTCCCGTTTTCATTTGGTTCTTCCCGGATATTCAAGTGGTTGTCCACATGGGCGATCCCCAGATTGGTATATCCCCAATGTGTCTCGGGCTCTGCTGGTTTCTCTGCATCTTCCTGTGTCTGTGTACTTTGCGTCTGTATCATTTGCTCTTCAGGTTCGTTTTCAGCCTGCTCAAGGACTTCACCTGCACCCGCTGAGCGCCCCAGTATCTCGCTATTGTCCTCTATATTCTCAAGGACTTCACCTGCGCCCGCCGCCAGATCCATATCTTCATCCCCAGCGTTTTCATCATCAGATTCATTCATCGTAGAGGCTTCATCCCCAGTCTTTTCCTCAGACTCATCCGTATTTTCTGAAAAGTCAAATGAGATCACTGCAACTTCTGTCTCCTCCTGTGTCTCTTTGGGACTGGTATTTGCATAAACACCATTGCTAAACATTACAACTGCAAGGCCTACCCCTGCAATCACTCCTGCATACCTTAATTTTTTTATCCTGTTCATATTCTAATCCAATTCCTCTTTTGCTGCGATCTGCCATGCAGCCAAAACCTATCAACAGTTTCTGAATTTTGTTACAACTTTGTTACATATTAATTACAAATTTAATATAACATTCTCCATGAGATCTGTCAATCACAAAATTCATCTGCACAGATGCCAAATTTTTCCCTCCTCGATATCCTTTGCCATCTGTCTCTTTAGCGCATCAACCCCGTCAAAGCACATTTCAGGGCGCTTGAATTTCAACAGATAGACCTCGAGCTCCTCTCCATAGACATCTTCGTCAAAATCATAAATATAGGTCTCAACACCCATCACGCAGCGGTTATCCACAGTTGGCTTTGTTCCAATATTGGTAATGGAAGGATGTTTGATCTCTTCCCTGCCGGGAAGACTTACATAAGAGTAATAGACACCCTTTGGCGGCAATAGCTTTTCTGATGGCGGCAGCAGATTCACTGTCGGCATTCCGATCGTGCGCCCAAGCTGCCTTCCATGTATGATTTCCCCGCCCACTTGATAAGGCGTACCCAAAAGATGCGCTGCCAGTTCCATGTTCCCCTTACGCACTTCCTCGCGGACATAGGAGGAACTCACCTCTTGACCTTTATAGGATACCTTCTCTATCAAAAGAACCTGATAACCGCAGTCCGGCGCCAGCTTTTGCAGCAGTTGATAATTTCCCGCCCCCTTTTTCCCAAAAGAGACATCCTCACCAGCAACCACGCATTTCGCGCAAAGCCTGTCAACTAACACCTCTTTTACAAATACTTCCGGCTCCATATCTGCGATTTCCTGATAAAAAGGATACTCGATCAGATAATCAACACCCGCCTTCTCAAAAATCCTGCGTTTTTCCTCTATCGTAGAAAGCTCCCTGACCGGAGACTTACTGAAAAATGCAGCGGGGGATGGAACGAACGTAAATATAACGGACTTGAGCCCCATTTCCTGCTGCTGTCTCAACTGCCCCAAAAGCTTTTGATGTCCTCGGTGAAAACCATCAAACTTCCCGATCGCTGCCGCTGTCTTCTCTTCTATATAAAATTCTGTCGTATTCTCTATGATTTTCATGTCTTTTATCCCATTTGCGATTATAAAAACATCTTAAATGGTTTCAATACTCCCTCTTTTTTTACAAATATATACACTGCCTTAAACATTTGATTGCCATTATATACGCGAAGCATTTCTCCGTCCTTCAACAACTCAGGGGAATCAACATCAAGCTGGTGCGGATACAGCTTATTTCCATTCAAGAGCGCTCCCTCAGACGCACTCTTGACAACTGCCGCCTTATATTCCATAAAAACACTGTCCGGTGCAACAACATACTTTTGATATGCCCCCTGCTGCATGAGCTCTTCTACCTGTGACAGCGTGAGGGCATCTTCTATTCGGAAATTCCCGACTCTCGTGCGCTTCAACTGTGCCATCGCAGCGCCGCAGCCAAGCCGTTCTCCGATATCCGCGCAAAGTGACCGGATATATGTTCCCTTCGAGCAGCCTACCACGAAGCGGACTTCCGGCACATTCATCTCTACAATACGAAGATAAGCGATATCGACATGGCGCGGCTGCCGCTCTACTTCCTTGCCCGCTCTTGCAAGCTCATATAGTTTTTTGCCATTGACTTTCAAGGCAGAGTACATTGGCGGAATCTGTTCATATCCGCCGACAAAGTGCATCATCGCGCGCTCAATGTCGGCTTCGCCCACTGTCACCGCAGATTCCGTCTGTATCGTACCGCTCAGATCTTGAGTATCTGTCGTTATGCCAAGCCTTAGGACGGCCTCATATTCCTTGCTCTTGTCTGTCATCAGATCGCAGAGCTTTGTCGCACTGCCAAAACACACAGGAAGAACCCCGACTGCGTCAGGGTCCAATGTTCCTGTGTGTCCTATCTTTTTCTGCTTCACAATGCCGCGGAGCTTTGCCACAACGTCATGCGATGTATAGCCAGCCTCCTTATAGATATTCATTATTCCATTGATCATTCCATATCCTCATATTCCTTCATCTGAAGTTCAATCTGCTTCGAAATATTGTTGATCGCATCATGAAATGTTCCATTGATATTACAGCCGGCAGCTCTCACATGACCGCCGCCGCCGAAAAAGGCTGCGACCTTGCTGACATCCACATACTTGCAGGAGCGCAGGCTCACCTTGTACTCAAGATTTCCTACCTCATACATGAAAATAGCACACTCAACCCCTTTGGTGATGCGAAGCTGATTGACAATCCCTTCCAAATCTTTGGAAGTGGCACTATAAAAATCAAGTGTCTTCTTGTCAATGGCGCTGACAATACATTTTCCTCCCATGAACATAATGCTCTCAAGAAGTGCTCTGCCCAGTAGCTGGTTCTGTGCATAAGTCTTTTCATAGTAAGTCTCGTCAATCAGCGCCGGGAAATCAAATCCGTACTCAATCAGCTCTGCGGCAATCCTAAGGGTCTCTGGCGACGTATTGGAGTATTTGAAAATACCCGTATCATGCGCAATGCCTATGTAGACTGCCTTGGCGATCTCCTCGTCCATATACTGCTTTTCAAACAGATTATAGACAAGCTCTGCTGTAGAACTGAAACCGGGAACCACATAATTTACATCCCCGCATCCCCGCTCATTGCTGATATGGTGGTCAATATTAATACGTTTTCTGGCGTTGGCAAAAATCTCCTCCGCCTCTCCAAGCCTTGACTTCTCACAGTCAAGTGCAATAAATACATCTACCTCGCCATCGACATGACAGCTGCTGTCAATCTCGTCAAATCCTTTGATACACGCAAATACGCCTGACGGCTCCTCCAGCGACACGGTCACGTTTGCCTGCGGCAGCGCTTTCTTGAGATACAGATACATTGCCAGACAGGAACCCGTACAGTCACCGTCTGGTCTGATATGACCTGATATAAATATTTTCTTTGCATCTTTACATTCTTCTAACAACTGAAATTTTTCCATAATCATCACTACCCTTATATGAATCCCTTTATTTTTTATTTTATCTGTCCCTGTACATAATACACAAAAGTATCTGGGAAGTCAAATATTCCCAGATACTTTTTATTTTTTATTCATGATTTTCATCTACATGCCGTTCATCGTCTATGCGGTTGATCTCATCAATTTTTTGGGACATAGACACCCCGTAAGCAATCGACTGATCTAGGATAAACCTGATCTCCGGCGTGTTCCGCAGATTGATCTTCTTTGCCAAGAGACTCCTGATATAGCCCTCTGCGCTCTTCAATCCCTCGATGGTATCCCTCTGGGAGTCCTCGTCGCCCAAGACACTGACCCACGCTTTGCAGGTCTTTAGATCAGGCGCCACCTCCACTGATACCACGGATGTCATCGGATTGATACGCGGATCTTTGATCTCACTTCGTATCACTTCTGCCAGAACACGATGCACTTCCCCGTTTACGCGGGTATTTTTGACACTGTTCTTTCTCATTTTCCTGTTCTCCGTTATTGTTCAACTTTTTATTTCAACTTTTATCTTGGTACCTCTACCATAATATAAGCCTCTACGATGTCCAGCTCCTGCATACTGTCATAGCCTTCGAATACAAGACCGCACTCAAAACCTGCCTTGACTTCCTTGACATCATCTTTAAACCGCTTGAGGGATGCAAGCTCACCCTCATAAATCTGTTCGCCTTCACGGGTAATCCGAATCTTGCATCCTCTCTGGAATACACCATCGAGCACATAAGAACCAGCGATATTGCCAACGGCTGATGCCTTGAAAATCTGACGGACTTCTGCGTGGCCGATCACCTTCTCCTCAAATACAGGGTCCAGCATTCCCTTCATCGCTGCCTCGATATCCTCAATCGCCTGATAGATTACCTTGTATAATCTCACATCGACACCCTCACGCTCCGCAGTTGCCTTCGCCTGTGTGTCAGGACGCACATTAAATCCGATAATAATCGCCTTTGATGCCGATGCCAGACTGACATCCGACTCATTGATCGCACCGACTCCGCCGTGGATACACTTCACTACGACCTCTTCATTGGACAGTTTCATGAGACTCTGCTTCACAGCCTCCACACTGCCCTGTACATCTGCCTTGATAATCAGATTGAGTTCCTTGAGATTTCCTGCCTGAATCTGTGAGAACAGGTCATCGAGGGACATCTTAGCCTTAGTATCCTCAAGAAGCTTTTCTTTATTCTGCGCCACGAAGGTCTCCGCATAATATTTTGCTTCCTTATCGTTCTCATGCGCAATAAAGATTTCTCCGGCATTTGGCACATCGCTGAGTCCTAAGATTTCTACAGGTGTAGACGGACCTGCCTCTTTGACGCGCCGTCCCTTGTCGTCCACCATTGCACGCACTTTGCCGCTCGCCGCGCCTGCCGATACAAAATCGCCAACTTTTAAAGTACCCTTCTGCACCAGAATCGTAGCGACAGGCCCGCGTCCCTTATCCAGCTCTGCCTCAATGACAAGTCCTCTCGCACGTCTGTTTGGATTTGCTCTCAGCTCAAGTACCTCTGCTGTCAAAAGAATCATTTCAAGCAGCTGCTCGATTCCTTCCCCGCTCTTAGCAGATACCGGAACAAATACTGTACTTCCGCCCCAGTCCTCTGCGATCAGACCGTACTCTGTGAGCTCCTGCTTCACGCGCTCAATGTTCGCGCCGGGCTTATCAATCTTGTTGACAGCGACTATAATCTCTATGCCTGCGGCTTTCGCATGATTGATCGCCTCCACGGTCTGCGGCATGACGCCATCATCCGCCGCCACGACAAGGATTGCGATATCTGTCGAGTTTGCACCGCGCATACGCATCGCCGTGAACGCCTCATGTCCCGGCGTGTCAAGGAAAGTAATTTTCTGTCCATTGACATTGACGGTATACGCACCAATATGCTGTGTGATACCTCCCGCTTCCTTGTCTGTCACGTTGGTCTTTCTGATCGCATCCAAGAGAGAGGTCTTGCCGTGGTCTACATGCCCCATAACACAGATGACAGGAGATCTCGGCACCATATCCTCCTGATTCTCATCCTCCTCTTTCAAGAGCTCCTCAATGACGTCAACTTTTACTTCCTGCTCGCAGATAATATCATACTCAATCGCAATATTTTCCGCTGTCTCATATGGAATTTCCTGATTGACCGTCACGATCTGTCCCTGTAAGAACAGCTTCTTGACAATCGCAGACGGCTGTATCTTCATCTTGTCAGCCAGCTCTTTGATCGTTAGGCTCTCTGGGAGGGTGATCACCTTAATCTGCTCTTCAACTGCCTCCTGCGCTTTTTTCTCAGGCTTGATAAACTTACCGGGCTTATTCTTGCCCTTGATATTCTTAATATTCTCGCTGTCCTCTTCGTAAATCAGATCTTTGCGGTTCCGCTTATCTTTCTCCTGACTGATGCGGCGCTTTTCCTCATCTCTATGCTTCTCGGCATCCTTAATCGGACTTTCTGGCACAAAGCCGCCCTTGGCACTCTTGTTGCCAAATCCTCCTTTATTGTCGCGGCCGCCATTAAATCCCTGTCCGGGTCTGCCGCCCTGACGCTGTCCGTCATTTCTGTTGTTATCACGGCGCTGTCCATCATTTCTGTTATGATCTCTGTTATTGTCAAAGTTACGCTGTCCGTCACGGCGCTGCCCGTCACGGCGCTGTCCATCATTTCTATTATCTCTGCTGTTGTCACGGCGCTGTCCGTCATTTCTATTATCTCTGTTATTGTCTCTGTTATTGTCACGGCGCTGCCCGTCACGGCGCTGTCCGTCTTTATTATTGTCTTTATTGTTGTCAAAACTGCGCTGTCCATCGCGGCGCTGGTTTTCGCCCCGGTTCGCATTGTCTCGCCCATCCGTTTTCGGCGCTGGTTTTGCCTCTTCAGTCTTTATGACAGGAGCTTCACTCTTTGCAGCAGCTTCTGGTGCCTTCACAGGGGCTTCACTCTTCTCAGCCGCCTCTGGTGCCTTTACAGGAACTTCAGGCTTTGCTGCTGCCGGTGTGATTACAGTCTCTTCCTTCTTGGGCTGTTCTGTGCTCACAGCCTCCGCCTTGACAGGCTCTGTCACTACAGGTTTCTGTACGGGCTTCTCCACAACAGCCTCCGCCTTGGGTTCCGCTGCTGGCTTCTTCACCTCGGCATTTGCAGGCTTGCCCTGCGGTGCCGCCTTTTTATCGGAATGCGCAGTTTTCCTTGGGATCTGTGCACCTCCCGGCATCTTGGAATTGTGAGGATTGCTCACAAATATAATGCTCTTTTTCTTTTTTACCGTCGTTCCCTCACCAGTCTTGGCAGGCGCCTTCGTCTCTCCCGATGTTGTGGTTTTCTCTGTCGTCTTAGGTGCCTCTTCTGACTTAGCAGGTGCTTTCAGCGTCTTCCTCACATCTTCTACCTGTCGGTCCTCTAATACACTCATGTGGCTTTTTACCTCTATACCTTTATTTTTTAATAATGCAAGGATTTCCGCGCTCTTTACGCCGATCTCCTGTGCCAGTTCATACACTTTCATTTTTGCCATATTACTCCTCCTCACCCTCACGATTCACAGATTGATGACTGTTCCAATTGCCTCTCTATAGATTTTGCGAAGTTCTCATCTGTAATTGCAAGAGATGATCGCATAGCCTTACCGATTGAACGCCCAAGTTCCTCTTTTGTGCCAAAAAAATATCTTGGTACTTCGTAAAACTCACACATATTGGAAAACATCTTCTTGGTATTATCCGATGCATCCTCCGACACAATAACGAGCCATGCATTCCCGCTCTTAACACTCTTGTCAGTTGCAAATTCTCCACTCACTACCCTGCCTGCCTTCATTGCAAGCCCCAGCATGGAATATACCTTCTTTGAGTACTGCTCATTCAAATACTTCTATCTCCTTTGTCAGACTGTCATATATTTCATCAGGTACCGGCATCTTGAAGGCTCTGTCAAGTCCTCTCGACTTTCTCGCCTTTCTCATACATTCAGGGTCAGGGCATATGTATGCACCTCTGCCATTCTTTCTGCCTGTAGCATCCAGAATAATGCCCTGCTCCTCTGTGCGAAGCACTCGAATCATTTCTTTCTTGCTCTTCATCTCGCCACAGCCGATACACTGTCTCATCGGAATTTTTTTTGCCATTTATGCCTCCGTCTCCTTCTCCATGCTGTCTGGTTCTGTCTCGGCATCATAGCCGTCTTCCTCGATTTCGGCATCGTCATATTCGACGCCGTCATACGCACCCTCTTGGGTGTCGTCATACTCCTCCTCTACATATTCGCCTTCTTCGTACTCCTCTTCATAATAGACATCGCCGTCCTCATCAAACATGTAATCCTCGTAGCGGAATCCCTCTGCGTCCTTCGCCTGTGTCTCGGACTTGATATCAATCTTGTATCCTGTAAGTCTTGCCGCAAGTCTGGCATTCTGTCCTTCCTTACCAATGGCAAGTGAGAGCTGGTAATCCGGCACAACGACCTTTGCCGTCTTCTCATCCGGGTCTGCAAACACTGCTACGATCTTGGCTGGTGAAAGCGCATTTTGTATAAAGTTTCCGGGATTTTCGTCCCAGTTGACGATATCAATCTTCTCGCCGCGCAGCTCCTCGACAATCGCATTGACTCTGGCACCGTTCATGCCGACACACGCACCCACCGCATCGACATTGGGATTATTTGTCCTGACTGCAAGTTTTGTGCGGCTTCCCGCCTCTCTGGCAATGCTCATGATCTCTACTGTGCCGTCCTTAATCTCTGTCACCTCTGCCTCAAAAAGCCGTTTTACAAGCTCGGGGTGTGTTCTGCTGACGAGGATTCTGGGGCCCTTTGGCGTATTCTTAACTTCCAGAATATATACCTTGATACGTTCTGTCGGCTTGAACTCCTCCCCCCTTACCTGTTCTGCCTCATTGAGCACTGCATCTGCTTTTCCGAGGTTAATACTGATATTCCTGCCTATATAACGCTGTACAATCCCTGTGACGACATCTTTTTCTTTCTCAAAAAACTGGTTGTATACGACACTTCGCTCCTCCTCGCGTATTTTCTGTAAAATAACATTCTTTGCGTTCTGTGTGGCGATGCGCCCGAACTCTTTTGATTTGATCTCTATATTGATCGTATCCCCGATCACGGCATTCTTTGAAAGCTGAATTGCATCATCAATACAGATCTGTGTCACATCGTCCTCAACCTCATCATAGGTCGCTACGATATCTTTTGTGGCATATACCATAAAATCACAGGTCTCTCTGTCAATCTGGACAGTGATATTGTCTGCCTTTCCAAAATGATTCTTGCAGGCTGTCAGGAGGGAATTTTCAATTGCCTCAAACAACGTTTCCTTGCTAATCTCCTTCTCCTTCTCAAGAATATTCAGCGCTTCCATTAATTCCTTATTCATTTTTCCTTTACCCTCCTAAACTAAAAATCCAGTGTTAATCTGATAATTGCTATATCAGATTTGGCAAAGACCCTATCCTTTGTCTCTGAACCACTCTCCACCTCTATCGTGACGGTATCCTTGTCATACGCTTTGAGGATACCAACAAATTCTTTATGCTGCTCAATTGGCTTGTAGGTTTTTATTTCTACCTCCTCGCCAAGACTCTTTTCAAGGTGTCTGTCCTTTCTCAATGCCCTGCCAAGTCCCGGACTCGACACTTCAAGAATATAGGCATCTGGTATAAAATCTTCCTGATCTAACTTGTCAGAAAAAGCGCGGCTGACATTCTCACAGTCAACGATACTCACGCCCTCCGGCTTGTCAATATAAGCCCTCAGATACCAGTCACTTCCCTCTTTCACATACTCAACATCATAAATCCCGCAGCCGTTTGCCGCCACAATGGGCGCAAGCAACGCCTCTGCCCGTTCTTCATAAAAATCCTTTTTCGCCATTCATTCACCTCATATATGACTTCCCATTAAAACAGGAAATACGCCATATTTCTTGTTATCATGAACAAAAGAGTGGACTCACAAGTCCACTCTTTATCATCTAGCATTCATTTAACTTATCACTATTTTAACACCGTACTCACTAAAATGCAACAACTTTTTAGAATTTTTTTCCTATTAATTCATAGGAAGTTTATACACTTTTTGTTCCTGACCATCTAATTTGGGTGTTGACCTGTCCTTGAGCGTCTGATAAGGTCTCAGCTCAGCAATACTCTTGTACGCCGGTCTGATAATCTTATCTACATTGATCAGCTCCTCCATGCGGTGCGCACTCCATCCGACAATACGTGCGATCGCAAAGATTGGCGTAAACAATTCCATCGGAATATCCAGCATACTGTATACAAATCCACTGTAAAAATCCACATTCGCACTGACGCCCTTATAGATTCTGCACTTCTCTGCAATCACCTCCGGCGCTAACCGCTCGATCATCGAATACAATTCAAAATCTTTGTGATGCTTCTTCTCATCGGCAAGCCGCTCTACAAAGGACTTAAATACCAAGGCTCTCGGATCAGAAATCGAATAAACGGCATGTCCCATACCATAAATCAATCCACTTCTGTCAAATGCTTCCTTGTTCAGCAGCCGGTACAAATATTTCCGCACTTGATCTTCATCGGTGGTATCATCCACGTTTCTGCGGAGATCCTCCATCATCTGTACCACCTTGATGTTCGCTCCGCCATGCTTTGGCCCCTTCAGGGAAGAGAGCGCCGCAGCAATAACCGAATACGTATCAGACCCTGCACTGGTGACAACTCTTGTCGTAAAAGTAGAGTTGTTGCCGCCGCCATGCTCCATGTGAAGCACAAGCGCAGCATCGAGCACCTTCGCCTCTGTCGGGGTATACGACATATCCGGGCGCAGCATCCTGAGCAGATTTTCCGCTGTAGAAAGTCTTGGGTCTGGTCTATGTATATACAGACTCTCGTCACATTCATAGTGATTGTAGGCATGATAGCCATATACAGAAAGCATGGGGAACACGCTAATCAGCATCAGACTCTGGCGGAGCACATTGTCCAGTGACATATCAGCTACGCTCTCATCATAAGAAGCCAGCGTCAGCACACTCTTTGTCAAAGAGTTCATAATATCGTGGCTTGGCGCTTTCATAATGACATCCCGCACAAAATTCGTGGGCAGCGTCATACTGTACCCCAATGTCTTTTTGAACTCCATCAATTCATTCGCAGTTGGAAGATTACCGAATAATAACAGATACGCGCACTCGTCAAAACCGAACCGGTTCTCTTTCTGAAAACCTCTTACCAGATCAAAGATATTATAACCTCTGTAATAAAGCTGCCCATCACACGGAACGCTCTTCCCGTCGATCTCCTCTGAAGACTTGATCAGGGAAATATTGGTGAGTCCTGACAGCACTCCCTTTCCGTTTTTGTCACGCAGCCCTCTTTTTACACCGTACTCATCAAACAAATCTGGTTCAATGGCGTTGTTGTCCACACATACTTTTGAATACTTATGCGTAAACTCCTTAATACTCTCGTCACTCTTTAATCCCATTCACAACACCCTTTCTTATTATATTTCTCAATTTATAGTATGTCTCATTTCATATTATACTTTAAATCGAGAGACATCACAAGCGCATAATCATGAAAAATTGATGAAATTTTATTCCTATCCCTTTACGGAAACAGGGAGTATCGTTCCTAAACGATAAAAATAAAAACACTGTAATACATGATATTTTGTATCTACAGTGTCCTCATCGGGTTGGGCTGTTTAAAACAGTCAACAGCTCGTAGGGGAATCGAACCCCTGTTTTCGCCGTGAGAGGGCGACGTCTTAACCGCTTGACCAACGAGCCATAAC
>VSNR01000104.1 GCA_009774345.1 Lachnospiraceae bacterium
ACACACCTATGGACAGGAGATATGACTCCCTGTCCATGGGGTCAAAAAATTTGTCCTTGACAAAGGGTACAGTTTAGGGCGCTCAGGGAAAAACAGATCAAAAATTGATACAATGTGAGAACAACCAGATTACAAAGAACTACAACCGCTGCAATGAAGTATTTTCCGGTCTGCACAATACGGTCAGGAATGGGAAGAGCTAAGTGAAACAAATGCTAAAAAAGCTATTAATTTTAAGAACGACGTTCAAGGAGGTCTTGCATACATCTCCTATCCAATTTTAAATTTACCTCTCGCTCCATAATTTACAGTCTTTTCAACGCACTCTAGTACTCCATTCGACAAGAAATTATACTTATGAACCTCATGATTTGCACCATTGCGTCGTACAAATTTCTAGACGATGTAACTTCATTGCCGTTAATATTTTGCCTAGTACTGGCACAAATCATGCAGCTCACAAGTATAATTTCTGACTGGATGGAGCACTAGCTTACTTCGACCATTTTTACATCTGCTTCGTTTACTGTAAACGAAATCACAATATTCCAACTGCCATCCGTCCAGTGAGATGCCGATATTTCCTCGCCGTCAAGCATTCTGTCATCATCATAACCAAGACCACTTACATTAAAATGTAGCTTGCCGCTGCCTGTATAGTTCTCCGCAAGGTTGATTTTCAACATACCTGCAAATGTGTAGCTGTCGATAACCGCTCCGTCCAACGTATTCATGTGTCATCCTATTTTTATATTATAACTATTTGGACAGGAAATGCATCATAAGCTCACTTCCTGTCACCATTTTGTCCCTAGTAATGAGAAGCAGACGGTATTTCAAAAAAGGATTGAGATGCGCCATCGCCGCCGTCCTGTCAGCAATATAAAAGTTCTGTGATTCGAATTGCACATAAGTACAGTCCATAAAAATCAAAATACAGCGGCATCTGGCATGATACAGCTTGAGATATGCACAGAGATCTTCAAAATTCTGAGACTTATCCACAATATCACTGCCTTGTTCTTCCTCCTCAAATGCTTTTCCCATCAAAATAAATGACATTGGTGTCACTTTTGATGAAATTTTACTGCTTCCCCAGTATACCATGTTGCTGCGCATATTCTGGAACATTTTGTCATGCGCCTTGAGCGATGCCACGGCATCCTTCACCGAACTATGTATTGCATCCCTGTCACCTGACATCTGTGTCACAAATGCGATCTCCGGCTGATGCCCGACTGCTGGCGCATTGGAGGGTGCATGAAAAATTTTGTCCACCCGTTTATTTAATTCAAGCTGCTGTAGCTGTGTCAGTGCCATCTTGTTCCCTCCACCTCTATTCCTCCTTATAAACATAAGGAATCTGATTCCGCTTACAATATTTCTCCGCATAACTTTTGGGCGTTACTACCGCCGTCACAGACGCATCGCCTTCAAAAACCGTCTGCGGCGCATGCCCGGAACGCGTATAATTTTTGATCTTCTTTAAGGAAGAAGGAAGCTCAATCGTCTTTAATTGAGGACATTCCGAGAAAACAAGCGTACCGATCTCCGTAACCCCCTCCAAAATCTTTACCGTCTCTAATACCGCACAATTATGAAAAGCCGATTTGCAGATCACCTCAACCGTTTTGGGAATGGTCACACATCGAAGGGATTGACAGTGAAGAAATGTACACTGCTCCAATTTAGTCATCCCCTCAGGCAGCTCTATCGAAGTTAACTTCACACAGCTTACAAACGCACCCACCCCAATCGAAACCACGCTTTGGGGAATATTGACTGCCGTCAGGGACACGCATCCATCAAATGCGCCATCTCCAATTGCTTGAACTGTTTCAGGCAGCGTAATCCGTGTAATATTGGTGCGCACATCATACTGTTCTTCTGTGAGTCTTTTTGCAAACGGTGAAAATGCCCTGTTACCGATTTCAGCCACAATACTGCTGCCAATTTTTTCGGGAACTTCAACATCCGTCTTTTTGCCTTTGTAGCGCGTAATCACGAGCGCGCCGTCCCCGCGCTTCTCATATCCCCAGATTTTCTTTAATTCTGCTACCGAATTAGGATTTGCATTCAACTCACGCATCATTTTCTGTTCTGCTTTTTTGCGCTCTGCGGCAAAGTCGGCGGTGCGGTTTTTGAAATCCAAGAGCCACGCAGAACACTCTGTCCGGCCACACTCAGAGGCATACTTTATCATTTCATCGCGCTTTCTTGGCATATCAAGCCAGCCAGCCTTTGAGCAGATCTCAAGACAGGGCACACTGTTTCGGTCGATTGCGCCTTTCATCAACTTGGCCTTATTCATTTTCTTCTGATTAAAGTGGTCGAGGATAAATTGAAAAAATTTAGGCTTGTACAACCGGTACTGTTTGTAATACTCATTGCAGTTTCCCCAGTAAATCGAGTCCGTAAAATGAAATGGTTTTCCGCCAATCTCATTTGAAAGGCTGCCCACAATCCGCATATATTCCTGATCGCCTAAAGTATCTAACATATTGCAAAACTCATACCACTCAAAGCTTCTGCCATTTTCCGTGATATTGATGATGCGCCGTTCTGTCAATGTGACGCCCAATTTCTGTAGCACTTTAATGATTCGTTTGCTGTCGCTCATAATCGCATAGTAAAGCAGTTCTCCGGCATCAAGACAGACTTCCTCGCGGCATTGGTACAGATACTTGACAATCTCGGCACGCTGTTCCACAGGCAGCACATTCAGGCTTTTTCCCCCTTCTGTCACAAGGTTTGTAAAACATTGATCTCCATTTCTGATAAACGATGCCTTGTGCAGCGTGCCATTCATCTCCAATGGTGACAGCCAATAATAAATCGTATAGTAGCCGCCATCGGAGTAAGGTATGAGATTAAAATTTGCTCCATTTTCAACAAGCGCTTTGACATGCGCCAGCCCGCGGAAACGGCAGGCAAGCCCCAGCGCCCGCGCAGAACACTCTACCTCTCCAAGCTGCTTATATAAGATCGAAATCTCCTCTGGCGATTTGGTGAGTACCGCATGCTCTAATACTAATTTTTTATCATACTGTGAAGTATTTTGGTAATTCATGATTTTTCCTCCTTATAACAGTACCACTTTTCTCTCTATTATACCAGACAACTCCCCAAAACACTATACAGAACTAGAGCGTGTTTGAAAAATGCTTTCTGTCAGATGTGCGTCACAGTTTGTGGGAGATTTGTGCCAGATGAAGGAGTCGTAGCGGGCTACGGCGACTGAATCTGGTGCAAATATCACGCAAAGTGGGGCGTGCAGATGGTGGGAATGATTTTTCAAACACGCTCTAGAGCATGTTTGCATGAAATCAATTTAACGTGCATATATTGTATAAAAATAAAAAAGGAGTGAAAATAACATATGGCAAAGATTGTAAGCAAAATTGACGAACTGACAGGAAAGACAGAACAGGAACGGATTCTAAAAGAGCAGTTTGGGTTTCTACAGAAAATGGCACAGGCAAAATGTGCACAGTTTGAATCAGAACTAAAGACTATGTTTACCAACGGCGGAACAGCCGAGTGTGAAGTGGTCGGCAAACGCGCAATCGCCTACTATAACTGTCAGCATGTAGACATTAAAACAGGCTGTGACGCTGCGATTATGGAAGCGATTAACATGTTTTTTAACGGCGGCGATGACGTAAAACAAGGATTTCAAAAGCTCATCAAAACCGCTTTGGATACCTTGATCGGCAATACCTCAATGGGGGAGCATGAGGAAAAAATGTTCTTTGTCTACCCAGAGAATTTTGCCATTGTACGTGTTGACGTTAAGTGCTACAAATACTGCTTTTCATCAACCGGTATTATCGCGAACACAGAAAATGTTTTCTGTTACACAATGGCAAAATCTATCGTAGACCACACCAAAATTACGATTGATGAACTGCTGTATATGGTGACAGAAATGATTGGTGCTGACAAGATTGAGGAAGTGGAGGCTTTTGTTAACCAGCTAAAGAAAGTTTGGAGCCTGCTGGAGAATAAAACGACCAACGAGGTCATGACGACTTGGTTAGAGCATAATGACAAATAAACAGGCTATTTTGCAGGATGGATTGAAAAAATATTGGTGGCATCAACGCGGTCCCATGCATCTCCATACTCTCTGACAATCGTCACAATCCCTAACAGGCGCAGGGGATCTCGTGCTGTGAATATTTTTCCATCCTTTTCTGCTCTCCATACAAAATAATTCTGCAAATCATCTCTTTTCTCATTAGAGACCAAGATTTGATATCCCCAGTCAGCTAACTTGTTTAATGCATAATTATCCATTTCATAATCATCATATATTTTGTGCGGCAATGCTTCTGGATAGGTCCCTAAAAATTGAAAATACCCATATTTATCATTCTGAACCTCCTGAACCGCTCCCTCGTATTTTAATCTGCCAAAGATCATAACCGCATTATAAGGCTTATCAAAATTATCAGGATAGTCTTCTTTTAACAAATTCAGATCAAACACTGCTGTGTCCGCAAAAACTTCGTCTATTTTGTCGGACAGATGAGGGCCGACAGTGGAAACCGAAAATTCATCATCATAATAGTCGATACCAAAATCTAAACCAAACTGTGAACTTTCCAATCCGGTCTCTACCCGTTCCCAATACTGATATAAATATTGCCCAAGCAGTTTCTCAGATTTGCAGACACCTGCAAATACTGAAAAATACAATGGATTGTGATAATCCTCTTTTCCCATTGTTGCCCCCTTTCACTCATTGAAACAATCCTCTGAAAACGGTTTTACTGTAAAAGACTGGTGTACCTGAGCATCCCTCCATTGTTCCCCATACTCCTGTATCAATGCAACCAGTCCCAGTAACTGCAAAGGATCGCCTGCCAAATACCGTTTGTCCTCTTTTTCTGCTATATACGGATAATCATCTGAAATTCCAGCCGAATCCTCCACTTGAGAAACCATATAGCCCCATTGAACCAGTTTCTTCTCTGCATATCCCCATGTATTGCCGTAATCTATGATACATTGATCTTTGGTCCCATGATACAAGATATATCTGTCTAAAATATAACCGCTCTCATCTGGAAGAGATTTTTTTATGATCCTGTGATTGTCCTCCCAGTCCTCATGAATCCAATACAATCCGACCAAGCTCACAGGGTCTTTTGCAGACAAGTGCAGATAAAGTGTCTCCGCAGACCAGTTCCACTCATTGACGCATCCGTTGCATGTACGAATGATAAATAAATGGAACTGTTTTTTCGTCAGATAATCAATGCAAAGATCTGAAAGGGTATTAATATTCATAATAAACCGCCTTTCCATCTATAGCTCTCTCTACACAACACTTTCTCTAAAGGGGTCAAGATAATCCAGCTGAATCTCATCAAATCGTTGTTCTAATGCCTCTAATCCCTTTTGTTTTTTATAATCTCTCTCTGCCTCTGTGACTGGAAGAAGCCACAAAAATTGTATGATTTTTGACTCGGCATGAAGCTTTTCAAATGCAGGTCCATTCAGATACGGCAGCGATAACAAGCCGTATCTGAGATTTGATTCTGGATACCAAGGACATCCAAAATAAACCGTGTGACCCCATCCTAAATTTCCTCCCGTCACATGATAATGCGCTGTTATCGTAAGCAATTCGATCAAAAAATCATGCGCAACAGGTGAAAACATATAGAGTTCAATCGCATTGAACTCTTCGAAACCAGACATTCCACAAGTAGCATAAATCCAGCTGTTTCGTCTTCTATTAGGAGCAAATTTTAAGATTGAAAAATCAACTGGCAATTCATTCACAGGTCCTTTGGTAAAACGATGCACTGTAAATTCTCCTAAATATTGTTCATAATGTCTGCCAATTTCCTGATATTGATTCCTCATTTTATCTGTCTCCAAAAAGCACTGTTTTAGAGATTACACTATTTTCTTACGCTCTCAATTACACAGCAGTGGGGCTTATTTTTATTGTCTTTGTCATAATTAATCCCAATCAGCAGAATCTCTCCGCTGTAATCTTCAAATGACTGTGTATAATGACGGTCTTTAATCTGATGTAAAGCGGTTTGAGCCGTCTTAGCATATTTTAATTCTATCACCAGCGCGGGTTTATTTGCATGTGGCAGCGGAAGAAAAACAATATCGGCAAAACCTTTTCCAGTCGGAAATTCACGTATGATTTTGTAGTCCTTTCTCGCACTGTAATATGCAAGACCAATCGCACAGCTAAGCGAGTTTTCGTCATTATAAGTCAGTATAGATGATACCTCTGTATGGGCCCTGTCAAGTCCATCAGCAACACTTTGTGAATCACAGGCAAGGGTATCATTTAAGAGTTTTTCAGATGCATTTAAGACACGCACCACCTCTGCCCAGCCGCCTACGCTCATGGCATTTTCAAACTCCCTGATAATCTCCTTATTGGGTATAAACGCTTCTTCTGCCGCTGAGTCATATGCAAGATATCCCAAATGAATTAACAGCGTGAGCACATCATCTTTTACTTTGAAATTATGCATGTCATTCTTAAAACTCAACGTATTCACCTTGATACGCGCACCCGCAAGCATCTGGACAATACTTTCACGGAGTCCGCAAAAATCCATCTCAATATAAGTTTTTAATGCATCGTAAACCTCCGTAGAAGTCCAATAATTTGAAAATTTATGACAGCTCATTGCCTCCACAACAGACCTTGGATTATAAATATGCTGAAATTTCGTAAATATATATCCATCATACCAGCTGCTTGTCTCTGCAAAATCCATTTTATACTGCTGGCAGAGCATTTTCACCTCATTGTCTGTAAATCCTGTATACTCTTCTAGTGCTTTCTGGTCCGTCATGGAATACTCCCAGAACATATTCAATGCGGAATGTTCCCCATATTTTTTCACAGGCAGAATCCCCGTCATATAAGCAAGCGCAACATACGGCTGGTCTTTCAGCAGATTGCGCAGAAAATCAAGATACTTCTTTTGCAGTTCTTCGGACTGCTGCCGCTCACGCATCACACAATCCCACTCATCTATCAGAAATACAAACTGATTCCCTGTTTTGACATAGATTTTTCTGAGTGCAGCGGCAAGTCCCATCCCGTACCCTTTTAAGATCTCTTCATATTTTCCATTGAGTTCTGCAACCACCTCTTGTTCCAAATATTCCATAATCTTTCCGTCAGATGCCTCAATCAAAAACTGCTGCATATTCAGACAAATCACATCATATTGATTCAAATGCTGCGCAAAAGATTCCGCTCTTTCGATCGCAAAGCCGCGAAACAAATCCCTCGAATCACAATCACAGCTATAATAAGCAGCAAGCATTTTCAGCGCCATTGATTTTCCAAAACGCCTCGGTCTGCTGACACAAATATATTGCTGTTCTGTGTTGACACACTTGTTTGTATACTGAATCAGCCCTGTCTTATCTATATAAATTTCAGAACGAACTGCTTTCCAAAACCCCATATTGTCTGGGTTTAAATAAAATCCCATCACAATCTCCTCCTACCATTATCATTATTATATCGAAAATATATTCTATTTGCAAGACAGCATCATAAAAATATCCACTTGTGCATATTTCGACGTTATTTCCCTTCCCATTTTCCCCAAGCTTCTTCCTGTCCTGTTCCTTTTGTGTTATAATTCTTGACAAGGAAAATTTGTGTTTGTTTTCAACTATTTAGAAGGAGAAAAGGCATGGCAATCATCGGAATCGACTTAGGTACGACGAACAGTCTCGCCTGCGTTTACCGAAACGGGAGGGCGGAGCTGATACCCAACGAATTGGGGGATTTCAAGACAAGCAGTGCGGTCAGTGTGTTGGAGGACGGCACTGTTTTGGTAGGAGCGGTGGCAAAGGAACGGCTGGTATCCCATCCAGAGTCCACTGCTGCTTCTTTTAAAATATGGATGGGAACAGAAAAGAGACTGAATTTGGGAATGCGACAGTTCAAGCCGGAGGAACTGTCCGCTTTGGTGCTTCGCCAACTGCTTGAGGATAGCACACGGTATTTGGGCGAACCGGTGGAGGAAGCGGTGATCAGCGTTCCCGCCTATTTTAATGATGACCAGCGCTGCGCTACGAAGCTGGCTGCCCAACTGGCGGGGCTGACAGTCAGGCGGCTGATTAATGAGCCTTCTGCGGCGGCGCTCTACCATCGTTACAGCACGCAGAGCGGCGACAGTCAGATGATGATTGTGGATTTTGGCGGCGGCACGTTAGATGTGAGCATTGTGGACTGTTTTGAAAACATCATTGAGATTACAGCCATTGCCGGGGACAACCGGCTGGGCGGCAACGATATTGACCATGCGATTGTGGCGCATTTCTGTAAAGAGAATGGCCTTGTGGAGGAACGCTTGGCGCCGTCCTTGCGCGCGTCGCTTTACCGTCAGGCAGAGACTGCAAAGATTGCCCTGTCCGATGTTCAAGAAACGGTGATTACCATTCAGCAGGAAGACACACAATACAGCCTCGTTCTCACCAATGCGCTTTTGCGCCAGCTCTGCGAGCCGGTTTTTCAGAAAGTACGGGCGGTCATCACGCGGGCTATGAAGGACAGGGAGCGGACAAGCCGGATTCATGATGTGGTTTTGGTGGGAGGCTCTTCGGGTCTTACTATATTTGGCGATTTTTTGGAGGAACTGTTTGGACGCCGTCCCCATGTGGCCCAAAAGCCTGATGAGATTGTGGCATTGGGCGTGGGATTGTGCGCGGGAATCAAGGAACGGGCGGAGGATTTGCAGGATTTGGTGATGACCGACGTCTGCCCCTTTTCGTTGGGTGTCGCCACATACAGCTATGCCGGAGACAAGACGCCGCACATGGCTGTCCTCATTCCCCGCAGCAGTATGCTGCCAGCCAGTCATCAGGAATGCTTTTACACATTGCACAATCATCAGAACCGCCTGCGGTTTGAGATTTATCAGGGGGAGGGGTATTTTGCATCGGAAAATCTGAAGCTGGGCGAGCTGGAAGTCCAAGTACCGCCGGGACTGGCGGGAGAGCAGTCGGCACTGGTTACATTTACATATGATATTGATGGCATTCTCCATGTCAGCGCGAAGAGCAGCGGCGGCGATTACCGGGATACGCTGCTTCTGAACCCGAATTTGCACTTGTCAGAGGAGGGGCAGGCGGAAGCGATGGAGCGCATCCGTCAAATCCAACTGGCAGCGCAGGGTTCTCAGAAAGAACAATTGCTATTGGAGCGTGGCTTGCGGCTCTATGAGCAGACCATCGGACAGCGGCGGAAACTGGCGGCAGAGCTTGTCGGGTATTGGAAACAGATTATGGAGCAAAACGACCTGATTGAACGGGAGAGAAATTATGAGTGGGTGAAGGAGCGGTTGGACTTGCTGGAGGCTCAGACGGAGATGGATCCTTTAGCGTGTGGATTTTGGCGTGATGAACCAGAGGTTGATGAGTAGAAAGAGGTGCAATACATGAAAACATATCAAGTAAGTCTGAATGGTAAGCAATATGGAATGTTGGAAAAAATGCTATGTTGGAGTAGAGCCGCACAGTTGGCAATGAACCAGCATATCAACGGATATGAACTTTTTTCTGATATGCTGTATGAGATAGGTTCGCCCGTGACGGATGGATGGAGTACATTTGAAATCATATTGGAAGAATCTGTCGAAGAATTGGATTTATTAAGAGTGCTGACAAAAGCAGTCTATCCTGAAAATGAAAACTATTTTGTAGAACAAATAGGAAAAAGTTTTCAATGTGATAAAGATTTTGAGTTTCAAATTGATTTAAAATTTTGAAATCCCGATTTTATTGAACTATTACGATGACAGATAACACGAGCAGAATGAATAAAAAAAGAGGAGGGACTGCGTGCATGGAGGATTTTATGGAAATTTGGGAAATTTTAGGGCTTGAACCTACTGAGGATATTTCAGCGATTAAGCTGGCATATGCGCAGAAAACGAAAACCTGCCACCCGGAGGAAAATCCCGAGGGCTTTTTGAAGCTGCGCAAGGCGTATCAGGCGGCGGTAAGCTATGCAGAGCGGGGAAGTGCGCCTTTGACTTGGGAACAGGACAAAACTGAAAAGGCAGCCGATGAAGAAACGCATAGCAAAGAAATTTATGACGAAGAAATGCATGATAAACAAATATTCGAAGAGCAGGCATTGGACGACTGGACGATTTCGGACAACTGGGAAGAAACCACCTCCAATCCCTTTCGTGACGGGGAAGCAATTGGGCAGTTCATGGCGCTTTACACCGGAAAACAGCGTAAAAACCCAAAGCTGTGGATGGAGTATTTTACTTCCGACGCCTTTTTGGAGGCGGCATGGGACAGCCGTTTTACGGCTTTGCTGTCAGAGAAAATCACAGAGGTGGAACAGGACTTCCCGCTAAATAAAGAATTGATGATGTGGCTTTGCATTGTCTATCAGATTTTTCCAAACACGGAAGTGGAACAAGAATATATGTTTGATGGAATTGAACCAATTCTGCTCCTTGCCGCAAAAGGTCCTGCGCCTAAGCGCGCCGGAGGAGATGAGCTTGCTGTTTTAGAGAGCTTCAAGGATTACCGCCATCTCGTCCGCATGGCAGACAGCGGGAGATGGAATGAACAGGCAATGACAGAGTTTCAGTGGATTATCGGCCGTTACTCTTCGGCTTATATCAAAGACCGCTGCGACGCGAACGCAACGCCGGATTACCAGCGCCACCCCGCCGGGCTGCGGATACTGACACACTTTTTTCAAAGGGAGGATTTGCCCGGGGAGCTGTACCGCATTGTGTGGCAGAAATACGACTTGAAAAATGCAGTTCTGGGGCGCATGAAAATTTTTTATGGTCCTTTGCGGGAACTTGTGGTACAGCGCCTTTCCGGCATTGAGGAAGAGGCCGTGGAAAATTTCTTTCATTTGAATGAAGAGCGAGCCGCCTTTTTTACCCGCATCAAGGAAAATTCAGACAGGGCGGAGGGCGAGACAGCCGCCTTTTTTGCCCAAAAGAATGTCCAGAATGCCTTGCGCAGCCGCCGTTTTATAGAAGAACAGCTCTTGTCGTGCTCCAACTGGCTAAACACTGTGACACCTGAAATCGTGGTCTGCTGGCTACAGACATTTTACAGCGGACATCAGGATATTCCCGGCTGGAAGCGGGTTGTGGAACGGACGCAGCAGGAGTTAGACTATCGGCTTGAGGCGCAGAACAGGAAGGCGCAGGAGGAGAATGCTGTCCCTGAAAAACCCGATTTATCGCTGCTGATGACAATGCCAAACCGGGTTTACGCACAGCCTTTGACAGGAGCGGAGCGCTTTTTTCAGACGGACAATGACCGCCAAAACAGCATGAATGGCAAGCCGTGGGAGGAAGACTGGGGCGGCGGGGACAACGAAAATGCAGAACCTTTGACGGAAGAATGCCTGACAGCGCTGTTTGACGAGTTTGCAGAAGGTGCACTTACAAGGCTTGAGCTGCAATTTTCAAAAATGATTTTGGCGCTTGTCCGTGATGGAGACAAATACGCTGGTTTTTGTTTTGATGAAAACGATAGTACTTGGTTTTCCATGCTGTCCCAGCCGGAAGTCTATCAAACCGTGGACTGTGAGGACGTAGTATATTTTCCCTTTGGAATGGGGAAGCTTGCAAGCTACAATATCCATGAAAGCCCCGCTTCCATTATGCGGAATCTGAATTTAGTTTTTATGCAAATCGGCAGGGGGCGCATTCAGGTCCGGGTGGGGGACTGCTGGCTTTGGTCGAGCCACACCAACCGGCACAACGGTCTGTTTAAGACGCGGATGGCAATGCAGAAGCTGGCAAAAATCCCTGTCCGTAATGGCAACGGATATCTTATGGATAAGTTTGTGTTCAGCCAGTGTCCCGTCTGTGCAGAGCGCGTCTCTTTGTCAGGGGAGAGGGCTTTCATACAGATCAAGCCGGGAAGCTCTGACTTGGCTGTTGGCGCGCTTATGCAATTCTTTGGGAAAAAACTGGCAAGGCTGCGGCTGAGCTGGGAGCTGAAAGGACGAAATGCACAGAACGGCAAAGCATACCAGCAGCATATCATTTTGTTGCAGGACAACGGGCAGTTTATGATGGCATGGCTTCGGGACGATAACGAACAGGCAGTGTTCTACGCTTCAGATACTCCTAGAATCTTTTTAGGGCGTGTGTATCCGGCTTGCTTGGTTCATCAGGACTTGGGAAGAATCCGAAGCTGCCTTGACTGGATTTTAGAGGATATAGCTTGTGCTGAGCTTGTCACCGACCGCCCCGGGGAATTTGTCGCGGCGGATTGCCCTTATCATCAGATACGAAAGGAACTGTTGGACGATACGCAGCAGGAATCCGAAGTATAAACTATTACGACAAAGCGATATCATGGAGGAAAAAGCAATGGACGATTTATGGATAATTCTGGGCTTGGAGGCGACACAGGATATATCAGCCATTAAGCGGGCATATGCGCAGAAAACGAAAACCTGCCACCCGGAGGAAAATCCGCAGGAATTTATGGTGTTGCGCAAGGCGTATCAGACAGCGCTTGCCTATGCGGAAAAGGATACAGGAAATACAGGAAGTTTCACAAACACAGCGGTTGAAACCTCGATTGACATTACATCAGACAGCGACGACGATAAAGAAGCCGAGGACAACGGCTGGACACTTTCGGGTAATCCAAAGCAGCAGCTTGGCGAAAATCCATATGCAGACCATGAAGCCATTCAAAGCTTTTTGACACTTTATACTGGAAAACAGCGAAAAGATCAGAAACGCTGGCTGGACTACTTCACCTCGGACGCTTTTTTGAATGCAGCATGGGACAGGCGTTTTACGGCGCTGCTTTTGGAGCATATCACCCGGCTGGAAGGCGAATATCCCGTGAACCGGGAGTTTCTGATAGGACTCTGCGTTGCCTACCAGTTTACAGTCAGCCGCGCAGTATACCTCAATCCCGATGGAAGCGAGCGGACGGAATTTGACTTCCAAATGCGCCCGGAAGCGCGTTTTGACGGTCAGGAGTCGGTTTTTGAAATTGCAGCAAAAGGACCCTTTCCGAAGCGCCTAAAGGGCAACGAGCTGGCGGTTTTTGAGAGCTTTACGGAATATCATCAGTTGGCAGACATGGCGGAAAAAGGGATATGGAGCGAGCAGGAGATTGGGAAATGCAGCGAGATTATCGGCTGTTACGTAGCAGGGTATATCACGGACAAATGCCAGCAGCGGGGAGATGTGGACTGTGAGCGCCACCCCGCCGGGCTGCGGCTGATCACCCATTTTTTCCGCAGGGACGGACTGCCGGAGGAGCTGTACCGCATTGCATGGCAGAAGCTGGATTTGGAGACGGCTGTCATGGGCAAGGCAAAAATCCTTTACGGCGCTTTGCGGGAACTGGTTTTGAAGCGGCTGCCGCAGCTTAGCGGACAGCCAAAGGAGAGCTTTGCGAAGCTGCGGACGGATTTTACGGACTACGCGGTCAGCACCTGTAAGCTGCACGGCGAGAATGCGCAGGCTACGGAGGCGGACATCCAAAAAACAGACGAATTTTGGGCACGTGAGGATTTTCAAAGTGCTTTGCTGAACCGCCGTTTCGTGGAGGAAGAAATGCTCCACACTTGGGTAAATGAGGACCGGTGCGATTACTATCTGAAAAAAGTCATTCAGTTTTACAAAGAGCATGGGACTGCGCCCTGTGCGGCGAGGGTCATTGCGCGGGCAAATGAAATGCTGAAAATGCAGGAGGTTGCCGACCGCATAAAACAAGACCGTGAGAGTGCGGCGGCAAGAAATGCGGCAACGCTGAAAAGCAGCCCCTTCTTCCGCCACTGGCTGAACACCGGATTTTATCAGGCAAGAGATTTGGAATCTGGCCGCAGTCTATTAGAGTACCTCAATCAGGAGCTTCCGTATTTGCCGGAGTGGAGCAGGGAATTTTTGGAAGTAACGGATGAAACCATTTTTCCAAAGTCCTTTACCTATACACTCGGAGCAGATACCGTTGAGGTTCGGTTTCATCTGCGCTATATGGCGTTTTTTGTCAACCAAAATCCAGTGTACCGTGCGTGTTTGGAATGGGAACGTGTGTTTGAATTGACAGACACAGACATGTTTTTCTTTTCCCTGCCAGTCACTGCCACTACGTATGATCATTTTCAAACGGTAAAAACGGAAATTCTGCGCCGTTTGGAGGATACTGCCGCACCAAAGGACAGCCAGTCTTTGATTGCCGCATGTCTTGCCGGACAGGTGTGCAGCCTGCCCTTGCCGGGCGAAGCAGGGCTTGCGAGGGATATAGATGGAAAGGTACCGCCGGAGAGTATACTGCCCTTTGAGGTATTTGCCGAGGATACGGAACATCTTTATGGCTGCGAATGGGTTGAGCATAGCCATGCACTGTTCTTGTTTGAACAGCTCCCTATCGGGCGGCAGATACTGCAAAACGGGGTGTATGACGACGTGGCAGATGCCAGGAGCGCTGTCGCTTTGTCACGGCAAATTTTGGAGGAAACGCTGTCGCCGCCGCCTATTCCGACGGAACTGTTGGTTTATTTGCCAGATGCGGTTTATGCCAATCCAGATTTCAATGTTGGCTGTAAAGACGACCGTCCGGTTGAACTGTCAGGGGAGGCTGTTACCCGTGCAAAACTAGCGAAGCTGCTGATGCAGTTTGCCAGTGACAGGCTGGAACGGCTGGAGCTGTCATGGAATATCGCAGCGCCCGTCGGGGAGGAGCTGGATTATAACACGCGGCGTTCGTTGGTGTTTATCAAGGGCGGCGGTGGATATGCCTGTCTGTATTTTGATGATTTCCGTGCCAAATCGTATGCCCTTTTGAAAAAACCTGAGCTGTATGGGAAGATAAAGGACAACATTTCACTGGTCGCGTTTCGTCAAAGCAAGTTATTTCACGATGTAATTCATCAGGGTTTTTCGAGTATCGGGCGGCATTTGGATGTTATTTTCCGACAGGTTAGCTGGCCAAACAATGTGGATTTCATGGCGGGCGGTATTTGGGATTATGCAATGAACGTTTTTTATGGCAGGTCCAAGTACCATCTGGACAAACAGCTTTTGGGCGGCTTTCCCATGGAGCGCGCTCATAACCGCTTGGATGCTCCGTTCTACTTTTCCTTTTATCCGTCGTCTGCCGCGTGCGTGGATGAGCAGGGAGACGTGGAAAAGATGGAAATTGGTACTGCGAACAAAAGTAAGTTACAGCAAACATTGATCCGTTTTCTAAAGGGGGATTTTTGCAGGCTGCGTATGACTTGGGGGACGGATGCGGAGCGCAGGGAGCATATTGTCCTGCTTCAGGACAGCGGGCGTTTTGTGATGGCATGGATTCAAGAAGAGAAGCGGACGGTCCAATATCATGTGGCAGATGTCAAAACGTACTTAGATGTGGAGGAAAAGAAATATCCCAAGGACACATTTCAGGGACGAATTATCCCTGCGTATCTGATTCATGAAGGCGTGACGGCGCTGCGCAATGCGCTGGAACTATTGCTGGCAGAGTTGGATGAGTCTGACACAGTTACAGGGAAGTTCGCGGAGTATGCGGGCGAAAATCCGGTAAAAGAGCGCCCCTACGAAGTACTTTGGGCGGAGCTGGTGGGCGATACACTGGCAAATAAGTGAAAAAGACAGCAGGCACTCATTGATATATAAGGATATGCAAAATTTTTGGCAGAGGTAGAGAAGCTGGTAAAACAAGCATCATATCAGATTCATCATACATTCTTTCAGCGCCTCATAAAATACACCACCTTCCTGCTTACACGCTGCAAGCAGGGACTCTAGCTCTGTCATCTCCTCCTCTTTTTCCCATACGTCCAAAGCACTCAAATACCTCGCTATCATATGCGGCGTAATGCCCATATTCCTCTCCCTATGGATACACACATGCCTGCTTGCTCTTTGTAACACCCAGCCCTTTAATTGATACCTGAATCCGTGAGCCTTGCTCTAAATTATTTTCACAATGCCACATAATTCCAGTACTTGTAGCATGTTTTATA
>VSNR01000105.1:0-3351 GCA_009774345.1 Lachnospiraceae bacterium
TTGTTAAGATATTATTGCATATTCTGTCAAAAAATGGAAGAATAAAGTATATGGTTATCAAAGAAATACTGTACTAGCTGGCGTATATGACGGCATCTACGCCAACCTTCAGTCCCTGCTTGATGTAAAGGTGCGTGAAGGAAACAGCCTGTCCGCGAAACTGACTGTGGCAGGATTGATTTTATCGATTGCAATCGTCATTGTGATCGTGATCGCAATGACCTTGTCAACCAGAATCGGCAGACAGATTGCCAAGAGCATCGCCTCTCCTCTTGGCAAACTTGGGCAGCGTCTCAAGACCTTCTCAGCAGGAGACCTCTCCTCTCCATTCCCGATGGTCGAGACCGGTGACGAGGTAGAGCATATGGAGAAAGATGCGACCGATATGGCCAATAACCTGAATATCATTATTCACGATATCAGTGAAATACTGGGACAGATGGCTGGCGGAAACTACGCTGTCAAGTCAAACTATTCAGAAAAATACACGGGTGATTTCCAGAAATTATACGAATCGATGCGCGGACTGAGAGACCAGATGATCGAAACTCTGTCTTCTATCGGAGATGTTTCAGACCAAGTGTCCTCTGGCTCCGGCGATCTTGCGGAGGCATCGCAAGTACTTGCAGAGGGGGCAACAGAGCAGACAAACGCGGTGATGGAGCTGCACGCCACCATTTCGGATATCACCGCTACGATGGAAAAGAGTGTACAGAGCGCAGATGAATCCTACATAAAAGCACAGCACTATGCGGAAAAGGCAGACAACAGCCGTGAGGAGATGAACTCCATGATGGCAGCGATGGAGCGTATCAATGCCGCATCGAACAGAATTGGCGACATTATCTCAGAGATTGAATCCATCGCCTCCCAGACAAACCTCCTCTCCCTGAATGCTTCCATCGAAGCCGCACGCGCTGGCGAGTCAGGGCGCGGCTTTGCCGTTGTGGCAGACCAGATCAGGGTGCTGGCAAACCAGAGTGCCAAGGCTGCTGTTGATACCCGAGAACTGATAGAGGGTTCTATCCGCGAAGTTTCTGAAGGAAACCGCGCAGCAGAAAATGCGGCGAATGCAATCGGTTCTGTCGTGGACGGCATCAAGCAGATTGCCGATTTCTCCAAGAGCCTCAAGACGATGGTCGAGGACCAGACTGAGGCAATGCGGCAGGCTGAGCAGGGCATCAACCAGATCTCAGAGGTTGTGCAAAGCAATGCGGCAACAGCACAGGAAGCCTCTGCAACCAGTGAAGAATTATCTGCACAGGCAACGATATTGAATGGACTCATCGGGCAGTTCTCGCTGAAAAAATAAGATATAGAACTATACAAAAAGGACTGTTTTCCAACAGTCCTTTTGCAGTATGCCACCTCCTCGATTCCGAGTGCTTATCTTTTACTGTACCTTTCTTCTGAAAAAATCCAACATTCTAATCCGAACGATGTAGAATACTATGAACAGTAACCTTTTTTCATTGTTTTTGATATCTTAAATATGACTATTCTAATACAGCCTTTTTAAAGCGTCTGGTATTTCAGATTCAGGAACGATTCCTTGTCGTTTTTGAGCAGATAGGCGTACTCGGGGCTGTTGCCGGTGACGATGTGGGAGAACTGGTTATAGCTCTGCATGATTTCCGTACATTGATTCTCAGAAGACTGATCCGCCTGTAGGGTACTACCGTCCAGCATCTCCCACAATACAAAGTAGGTGATATTCTGCTTATACCTCCGGCTGCTCGTATGTACCCAGATCACCTGACTGTTATCCAGAATCAGTTTGTCCAGCTTGGGACTGAAAGTCCACTTTCTTCCGATATATACATTGCCCTGCCGGTTCGCTGACGCGAAATCGCTCTCCAGATGCTCCATCGTGACGGAAGGATTTGCCGCAAGGTACGCATTGATCAGCTTTTTAGGGGAATCCTGCAGCGTCTTTACCAGAATGAACAAGGTAAACAGCACAAATATGGAACCCAGCCCGGTGATCCCATAGACATTGCTAAGCTTCTCCCCGTGGATCATGCCATCGCTGATATGATATACGGTCTCATCCGAATCCAGATCCATCTGTCTCGCCAGACTATTATAATAGCCCAGGTCTTCTCCATCCAAGATCTCCAGGGTGCCAGAGACTTTCACACCAGTTGTGGGAAGCTCTTTATCCTGTTCCAAGGCATCATAGAACGCATTTGCCTGATCAACCATCTCATCATAGCGTTTGTAGGGAATCTCAACAGAAAAACAGATCTCCTGGTCCTCATCCAGCGCCAGCCAAGATGATCGGTCCGTCTTCGTGCCGGTGGAGACGCCGTTGACCTTTGTCGTCTTCGTGGTCTCCATATATTCATCCACAGGATATTGAACTTCTATGGATACATATTGCCCAACCAAGTCAGAAAACTCTGCTTCTGCGGGAAGCGGCTTTGCCCCCATAAGCGCGGTGATACAGGACGCACCTGTATTACAGAGCATAAAAATACCTAAAACAGCGCAGAACAGGATCAGCCCGATCGCGCTCTTGATTTGTCCCATACGTAATTTTCTTAACATGTTATTTCTTCCTCCAACCTTTCTTTTTTGTCTGTTCAATTATACCATATAGTACACAACTTTACAACTTTATAAATGATACCAACCGAAATTCCAGTACGCTTTCTGTGCAGTAACTAGTACACCGTTTTCTTAATCCTCATATACAGTGTTCTTGATATTTGTATCTATGCAAGGCGGAGGAAGGAGGCGATGCGGTGGCATCGTTGACTGACGACAACACGGCAATGATACAAATAGCGAGTGCTTAGTATATGAAGAATTAAAAAACAGTGTACTAGGGATTATTTAGTGTATGATGTTATTCTCCTCTTCAATAGTTTCGTTCTCTGTAAGCTCTGTTTTTATGGTCTCAATACTTTCTGTCTCGACCGTCTCAGTCTCTTCTAAATCACTGGTCTCGGTGTTTTCTGTCTCTTCGGTTTCCTCCGTCCTGACAGACTCTGATTCCTGTGTTTCTTCAAATACATCAGAATTTGTCTCTTCGGATTCTGTCTCAGTGGCTTTATCTGACTCAGACTCTTTGGAATCCTCAGCTTCGGTGGTTCTTTCCTCTTCGGATTCAGCCTCTTCGGATTCAGTATTTTCAGTAGACTTTACCTCCTCAGATTCCTGTTCTGTCGTATGCTGTTCTTCGGTCTCGGATTCTACGTTTTTGCTATCATCCGCGGTAGATTCTGGTTCGCTGGTCTTTATGACACTGATGTCATCGATTTCGATTGTCGATGCTGGCGTGTCTTCGTTCGCGATTTTTCCCATCGAAATCGAAAATGTGATATCTTCGCTTGTGCCAAGATCGTT
>VSNR01000105.1:3451-15866 GCA_009774345.1 Lachnospiraceae bacterium
ATCGCTTATGTTGAATACTGCCTTTCCGTCGGTAAAGTTTGCTTCTGCCAGACTGCCTACTTCTTTTACCCAATGCGCTTCGCCTGACGCAAAGTTTCCGTTTACGATCATTTCATTCGGATCCGGCTCTTCCGGCTCTGGTTCAGGTGTTGTGGTTCCGCCGCTGGTCTTTATGACACTGATGTCATCGATTTCGATTGTTGATGCTGGCGTGTCTTCGTTCGCGATTTTTCCCATCGAAATCGAAAATGTGATATCTTCGCTTGTGCCAAGATCGTTTCCATCTCCATCCTGACCCACTGTCATATCATATGATACTTCTTTGAGTTCATCCGCTGCAAGCGCCAGATCTTCTCCGCCATACCATTTATATTCCGAAGTCATAAAGGAATACTTCACTGTCCTTGCAGCAGTTGATTTGATCTTCATCTTTACTTTATACGTTGCTCCCTGCTCCAATTTCAAGTGATCTTCATATCTTAGCTTAATATCCCAGTCATTGCTTCCGACATCGCTTATGTTGAATACTGCCTTTCCGTCGGTAAAGTTTGCTTCTGCCAGACTGCCTACTTCTTTTACCCAATGCGTTTCGCCTGACGCAAAGTTTCCGTTTACGATCATTTCATTCGGATCCGGCTCCTCGATTGGATCTGTCTCTTCTAGGGTAATATTGTCAATCACCACTGTGTGTTTGTCTGTGATGCGTGTTCCGCCGACTGCACCGAGGGAAATGCTCAATATTGTATTTGGATCGGTATCCTGTGCCATGCGGAATACTTTAGAGAAATTCTGCCACTCTCCTGTCAGTTCCGCCTTGGGCTCACCGGAGTACGGTGTCCAGTCTTCACTGCCATTTTCATTTTTATGCTTAGAGCCGTCTCTTTGCAGTGCGTACATAATCACTCTGTCCTTCGTTGACTTGGCATCGAAGGCAAGCTTATACCACTTGTCTTTCTCCAGCCTGACATCATTCTGCTTGAGCTGGATCTGCCATCCCTCCGTACCGGTGTCTGCGATATCAATGGCAAGCGCGTTCTTTTCATTTAACGAATCCACGATATAATTCGGAACCTTTGCCGCGTCGTTTACATAGACCTCATATCCTAACAGCCCGCTTGAAAAGTCACCGTTTACGAGCAAGCTGTCTTCGCGTACTGTCACGTTGTCAATGTAGGTCGTGCCCGCTGCGCCAAGCAGGTAACGAAGTGTGCTTCCGTCTAAATCTGCCGGCGTCTCAAATTCATACTTAAATGTCTGTCTCTCTGTGGTCAGTGCGACATCATAAGCGTTTCCTGCCACTTCTGCCTTCACTGTCTTTTCTCTGTCAGCATAAGCGTCAAAGCTAAAGATAAACTTCTTTCCTCCGCCGATGGCAATTGGCTTCTGATAAACAACGACCTGATCGAGCGCGGCCACGCTGTCTGGCACTGATACCTGCAATTCGCGTCTGCTGTCACTTGTGACGGATATGCCTGTGCCGCTGCACTGCTCAATGTCCCAATCCCAATAAGCAAGACGGCGCTTGCCAGCCTCATTGCCCTCATTAAATTGTCCGTTGTAGACATAGTTGCCGTCTGGCAGCATGCCCTTTACTTCCTCCTCTGCCTCGCCTGTCTTCTCGAGTCTGACATTGCTGATATGGACTGCCGCTGTAGAGCCCTGATTGCCGAGATTAAACTCCACTCTGCCGTTCGCATCGCTGTCCGCAGTCATATCAAAGACATGTCTGTATGTCTGCTTGTCTGTCGTGAGCTCTACAGTCGTATCGTTCAGATAGCGTATATATCCCTTATCCGGTGCAGATATGCCCGTAATCATCGTGCGCGCCTCGTCGGCATAGGCGTCATAGGACAGTTCATATTTCATCCCTTTGCCCATCGGCAGATCTGCCTGTACCACCTGCACACTGTAATTTAATTCACCTGCCTCTGTAGTTGTGACATGCAGCATATTGTCAGCTATGCTGGCTTCTGCCTCCCCTGCGCCTGCAAGGAGCAGCTTCCAGTTTGAATCCTCCTGCGACAGATCCTCCACCACAGAAAAGTCTCCATTGATCACATAGTTTCCTGTCTCGTCTGGATCTCTGAGCTTCACATCATTTTCCGGCTTATCTACGTCTGTGTCATAACTATCTTTCTGATATGCTCTCACATAGTCAATGACAAACTGTGCATTGTCGCCAAAGACCGCATCCTCGTCGGGATATCCTACCCAGCTTCCGCCGACAGCCAGATTGAGAATCAGATAAAATGGCTGATCATAAGGCGCCGGATACGCAACTTCGCCGAATCCCGGCTTTTTGGTAAACCAGTCGTTTACGGTATAGAATAAATGATCATCGACATAGAAGCGGAACTCGCCCGGATCCCACTCGCACGCAAATACATGGAATGCTTCCCCGAAATTTTCCTGACCATCCGGCAGTGTATAGCTGCCCTGCTTCTGTGTATGCGGTTCCCCGAAATGAAGGGTTCCGTAGGATGTGTCAAGCGCACTGCCGTGAACCTCCATAATGTCGATCTCACCGCACTTGGGCCACTGCCCATAAAAGCTTTCATCTGTAGGCATCATCCAGAATGCAGGCAGGAATCCTTTTCCACTTGGCACTTTTGCTCTTACCTCAAAACGCCCATACTGGAAATCATGTTTTTTCTGTGTGTTGATTCGTCCAGATGTATAATAAGGCTTTCCGTCAATTATTTCTTTGATCGCCTGAATATACAGCATACCATCCTTTACATAGGTATTTTTCTCAGAGTCCACATACGCCTGCAGCTCTGCATTTACCCATCCTGGCTCGTGATATTCAAAATTCCAGTCGTCGAGATTGAGTTTCTCCCCGTCAAAATTATCTTCCCATACAAGTTGATATGCTGGATTCACTGGAAGATCTGGTTTATCCGGTTCAGGTTGATTAGGCTCCTTTGGCGGAAGCTTTGGAATCTCCCTGATATTTTCTGTTCCGCAGCGGCTGCACACCTGTTTTTCGCGCCCCGCTGTACTCTCTGTTGCACTAATATCCACTTTCCACTCTCCAAAATCATGCCCCAATGGCGCTACGATCTCCTGTTTCTTTCCATTACATTTCGTACATATATAGGTCACAAGACCACTCTCCGTACATGTTGGTTCCCTGTCGTACTGCTCTGCCCGCTGCCAGTCATGTGTATTGCAGTTCGAGACAACGACATGGCATATCGAAGTCACACCGTTTGCTGTCACCCGGATATCTGCCTCGCCGTAATTTTTCGCAGTGATCACGCCCTTCTTCACGGTGGCTGCCTTCGCGTTTGACGTACTGTACTTCACCGACTGACTCGCACCTGTGATCTCAGCGCCAAGGGACTTCTTATCTCCTTTCTTTAACAGTAAATGCTCCTCGTCGAGTGTTACTTTGGTCTCCTTTACGCGAATGATGCACTCCGCTGTCACATTGTTTACCTTGGCTTTGATCCGCGCAGTCCCTTCCTTCTTTGCTGTTACTTTGCCCTTGTCGGACACCTCTGCAATCTCTCTGTTGCTGCTCTGCCATACTATATTTTGAATCTTTTCACTCACACTCGGTTTCAGATCCACGGTATTTCCTGCGCCTTTTGTATACAGCGTGTATTCGTTTTGTTTGAATGTGACAGATGGCATGTCCTTTTGCACAATCACGTTGATCGTCTCTTTGATACCGTTTGCCTCTACCGATATCGTTGTCCTGCCTTCTCTTTTCGCCGTAATTTTTCCTTTCTTGACCGATGCAGTCTTAGTGTCACTGCTCTTCCATTTGACATTCTTCTTCCTGCCAATAACCTGATAATCAACAGTGTAGGTCTTTGCAGCGCCCGCCGTTGTCAGATATACAGTCCTCTCTGGCAGCGAGATTGCTGTGTTTGCCACCTCTATGACACAGGCATCTGACTTTCCTTTGCATTCTGCGGTAATCACAGCAGTTCCCGCCTTCTTCGCACGAACCAGCCCGTTGCTGTCAACAGAAGCCACTGTCTCATCGCTGCTGCGCCATACGATCGTCTCATTCTTAGACGCGTTTGTCTTTAACTGTTTTGTCTCCGCCTTTCCCCCTGTTATGTAGAGCTGTGCATACTCTTCACTGACAGAGACCAAACCATCAACTACGGTCACTGCACACTTCGCCTCCACGCCGTTTGCCACAGCGGTAATGGTTGCTGTTCCTGTCTTTTTGCCTGTTATCTTACCGTTTTTTACCCTTGCAATGGACTTATCTGAACTTGACCAGACCACCTTCTTGGTCGCTCCTATGATCTTTGGCACCAATCTGACTGAGCTTCCTGCACCTTTGGTACTCAGGCGTACCGCATCGACATTCAGTGTCAACTCACTGTCTAATACTTTTACCTCACAGGAGGACGATTGACCGTTTGCCACAGCGGTGATAACCGTTTTCCCTGCACGTTTAGCCGTTACCACCCCCTGATCATTCACAGTGGCAACTTCCGTGTCCGCACTTTTCCATACAACTTTTTTATCTGCACCTTTTACAGATGCCTTTAGCTGAATGGATACCGTGCTGCCGCCATGATAGAGAACTGCGCTTGTCTTATTGAGCTTAATCTCGGGCTCTACCACAGTGACAACGCATGTCTCACGCGGAAATCCAACGCCCGATGAAATCACTGTTTTTCCCTTACTGATCGCTGTCACAACTCCCTTGTCACCCTGTTGTTCTACCTTTGCTATATTTTCGTTCCACGAAGTCCAGCTTGGTTTCTTATCCGACTGTGACAGGTTCCTGATTTCAAGTACCAGTTTATTATCCTCATCCCCGATATTGACTGTCGCCTTCTTCGTATTGATATAAAAACGATTGGCTGCCTGCACTGCCATGCTTCCGGCAAACAATGTCAATATCATTGTCAGAATCAATATACGTATCTTTCTGATCATCTACATCTACCATTCCTTTCCTCAATCACATATTGATGCATCACTGCACAGACCATGGTAAATAGGTAAATACAGTGTTTGCTATCTGCACAGTGCTGTGTTATACCTGAAACATCTTAATCTGCGATTCGAGCTCTCTGGCCGATGCCGTCAGCTCCTCGGACTCCTTTGCCACAATTCCGCTGTTTGACATCAATCCGTCTGCCTGCTCTACCAGAATATCCGATGAGCCAAGAATCTCCTGTGAGCTTGCCGCCTGCTCCTCAGAGATTGCCGCCACATTCCGCGCGACATCCTCCACTTGGTCCACTTTCTGAATCATCTGCTGCGCAAGATCTCCCACCACGACAATGTTCTCAAAAATGGTATCATACGTCGTCACTGCATTGCCGATCAGCGCACTGCTGCTGTTGATACTCTCCACGCTGCTGTTTGCCTGCACAATGACATCCCCGATCAGCCTTTGAATCTCCATGACAAGCGTGTCAATATGCTTCACGGACTCCATGCTCGTCTGTGCCAGCTTGCCGATTTCTGATGCGACCACTGTAAAACCTTTTCCCGCTGCGCCCGCACGCGCTGCCTCAATGGAAGCATTCAGTGACAATAAGTTTGTCTCATCCGCGATATCGCCGATCACCCTTGTGATATTCGTAATCTCGCCGGACACATTCCCCACCTCGTCAATCGCACGCTGTAGCTGCCGCACAGAACTGTCGATGCGCTGCATCGCTGTGTCCACGCCCTGCATGACCTCTTTTCCCTTCTGGGAAATGTTTACCGTCTCCTTCATCCTGCCATTCATGCCGTCCCCGTCCTCCTTGGTCTCCGCCACGAGAGACGCCAGCGTCGTCGCGCTCTGCGCAATCTCATTGACAGAGATGGACAACTGCTCAACGGTCGTATTCAGGTCTTTCATCGACTGGTTCTGCTTCTTGGACGCGTCAAACATCTGCCCTGACACACTCTTGCTGTTGTCCGCCTGATCGTGCAGTGTGTGGGACACCTTATCAATCGAGACGATCATGCCGCGCATCGTAATGATAAACTTCTCAAGGCAGCGGCTCATAACGCCGATTTCATCACTGCTTTTGGCAGCCTGATACTGCATAAAATTCCCTTCGGTCATATTCTTGATCACCTCGGTCAGCCCCTGCACCGGATGAATGACCACATGCACAATACGCTCCATCAGCACCATCAGCAGAATCACAGAGATCACGGCAAAAAGCACTGTGACATTTCTGATATTATTCAGATCCTGATATACAATCTTTGCCGGAACATAGGAGACCAGCACCCAGTCCGTCCCGTCTATCTCCTGAAATACCGTGATGTTTCCGTCTATTTCCGCCAGCTCCATCTCTCCCTGTGCGATCTTCTCCCCAATATTCCGCATAAAAACGCTGTCCAGCCCGTCTATTTTTCTGGAAATCATCTCCTTATCGCGCGACGCCAGAATCGTATTATCATTGGCATTCACCAGAAATGCCTCAGCATGGTCCATCTTGACAAAGCTGTTGACATAGACGCTGACCTTGTCGAGGGACAGATCCATCGAGATGACACGCACGTCATCCGACGCCGTGCGCAGCATACCGCATGCGCTGATCACTGGCATCCCCTTCTCATTGGTGTACGCGTTTGTAAATCCTACATTCACCCTCGTCAGTCCGTCGCGAAACCACTCCGTCTGTGTCACATCCGTCTCTGCTGCGCCATCATCCCCTATAGAGAGCGGCTGCCTGCTCATGACAATGGACACATTGCTGATCTTCACGCCCGCCGTCGAGCCTGCTGCCCCGAGGTTAAACTCCATGCGCGCATTCGCATCATCATAATCTGTCATGGTAAAATCATAGGAAAACGTCTGCTTCTGCGTCGTCAGGCTGACAGGCGTATCCTCAAGATAGCGCTGATACTCCCTGTCCGGTGCCGTCACACTGACCTTCATTGTCCTGTCTGCGTCCGCGTAAGCGTCAAAACGGACTGTGTAGACTGCATCCTGTTTCAGCGGAACGTCAGGCTGTACAAACTGTACGCTGTAATCCACCGTGCCTTCATTTGCGATCTCAATAACTGCCTCACCCTCTGCAATCTGCGCCTTGGCATCCCCCTCGAGCGCGGTAAAAAACATCCAGTTCTTGTCATCTGTCAGGCTCTCAGGAACCGCAAAATCTCCATTCCTTAAATAATTTCCATCCGCATCCGGCGCTCTCAGCTCGACGCTTTTTACTGGTTTCGCCTGCATAAACGTTCCGTCTCTGCCCGCAATATAAAACCCCTCGGAATAATTGCTGTCATAATTATAGTAAGAATCCAGAAAATCCTGCATCTGCCTGTCGTCAAATTCCATCTTCTCGACAGCCTGCTTTGCCACGCTGACAGACACCAGATTCCGCTCAAGCCATGCCTCCATCTCGGCAGCCTGACTCTCCACCGATGTCTGAAGGAGTTTACGCGCGTTGGACTGCATCGCTTTCTTTGATACATAGTAAGACAGTCCTGTGAGTACCGTCATAATTAGGATTATCATAGGCAGCATTATGCCAAGCAGCTTTATTTTTATGGATATCATTTTTGTCTTTTCTGTCATCATTCATCCCTCACGCTTTCCCACTTGACTACTGATACTGCGCCACATTCTGGCGATCTACCTTCTCAAAGGGTATCAATATGTACTTGCCATCCTCCGATGCGCCCTCCATATCTGAGATTGTCCTGCCAGAAGCCAGTCTTATGGCCGCCTCCACCGCAGAGGTAATCTGTGCCGCAGTCGGCTGGTAGACAGTGAAATCCATCCTGCCCTCCGCAATCGCCTGACAGCCGCCCACAGAAGCATCCACACCCAGAAACAGTACAGACTCTGTACTGCGTCCCGCCTGCTCAAATGCAGCCAGACCGCCAAGCGCCATATCATCATTATTTGCCACCACACAGTCCACAGGCTGCCCGGTCTTTAAAAACATCGCCGTCAGCTCCTGCGCCTTATCCTGATTCCAGTCCGCATAGTCTTCAAAGACATAACGAATCTTCTTTCCGCTGGCTTTCAGAGTCTGTTTGAGTCCCTTTGTCCTGCCAGCTGCTCCCGATGCATCTTTGGGTCCTTTGAGCACCACCACGTTAATTTCTTCCTTCTGTCCGTACCTTTCCAGTATATATTCCGCCTGATACTGCCCTGCCATGTATTCATCAGACGCCACGTAAATATAGCGGTCTTTCTCCAGCGCGCTGTCATCCGGCGCATTGTTGATAAAGACAACCGGCGTGTCCCCGGCAGCCGCCTTGATCTCTGTCACGGTCTCCGGCGAGACGGGGCCGCACAAAAATACATCACATCCACTCCCAACAGCGCTCTTGATCTGGGCATCCTGTGTCTCCACAGAATTTTGGGCATATCCCACATCGAAAGAAGCGCCCTGTGCCGCTGCCTGTTCCTGTAGCTGTGCTGCCCATCCCTCATAGTAATCTCCGTCCTCGATCGCAGAATAATACATCTGTGCGCTGCCGCCTGTGGCTTTTGCCTGGCACCCGCTGCTGATCAGCACCATCACCGCCGCTGCCAAAATCATCCTCTGTCTTCTCTGTGCCATAACACCCCTCCTGGTCTTCAGCCTTGTTTCTTAATATGCCCCAACAGCCTGAGCCGTTGGGGCACCCTTATGAACGAACAATATATTTCTCCAAAACTGTCAAATCCTCCATACGCTCACCCCGCATGACGAGCTCGAGCGGCTTCGACAGATTCAGACTGTATATTCCCAAAATCGACTTGGCGTCTGTCACATACTTGCCAGATATCAAATCATAATCATTTTGAAGCATCATGACTTCCTTTACAAACTCTCTGACCTCTTCTGTAGACTTTAGCCTGATTGTCATTTTTCTGACCACGAACACATCCCTCCGTATCGTATCATGCATCTCTGACGAAGCCGCATCAGCCCTTGACGCCTCCGAGTGTCACACCTGCGATAATATACTTTGAGAGAATCAGATATACAAGGATGATCGGCACGATTGCCACCACGATCATCATGTAGATTTTTCCCATATCACGGTTCATGTAATCAGCGCCTCGTAGGAGTGCGATCAGGATCGGCACCGTCATCTTGTCTTTGGATGAGATAACGAGCGCCGGAACGAAGTAATTGTTCCATGAACCTACGAACGAAAAGATTGCCTGTACTGCTATCGCCGGCTTCATGATCGGAAGAACGATCTGGTTAAATGTCCAAAATTCCTTCGAGCCGTCGATTCTCGCCGCCTCCACCAGTGAGAGCGGAAGCGATGACTGCAGATAGCTGAACATGAAATAAAATACGGACGGTGAAGCGATGGACGGAATGATTAGAGGCAGCAGCGAGTCATCCATGCCCATGCCTGTGATCAACCGCAGGAAACCCATTGCCGTAACCTGTGTCGGCATGACAAGGATTGCCATAATAAAGGTAAAAGCCGCCTTCTTTAACTTAAAGTCATAGGCATAGAGACCATATGCCGTCAATGCTGAAAAGTAAGTACAGATTGCCGCCGAGCTTCCCGATACGATCAGGCTGTTTATGATGCCGCGCATCATCGGGAATGTTCCGTCATTTGCCACACTCTTAAAATTATCCAGGAAATGTCCTCCGGGCAGTGCCGAAAACCCTCTCTGCAGATCCGCATGGGAGCGCGTAGAATTGACAATCAGTATGTAGAAGAAGAACAGACACATAAACGACAGAATGATAAGTACTATGTGTGCAAAAACCGTTCGAAATTTGTTATATCCGCTGTTTGAATTCATAACTTTATCTCCTTTCCGCCTTTTTTCTCTTCTTTGCGGCTGCCTTGGAGCCATCATCATCATTGTCATTTGTTATGCGGTATACGATAAAGCACAGGATACCGCTGACAATAAACAGATATACAGACAACGCGCCCGCCATACCATAGTTCTTGCTCTTCAGGTGATTGTTGAGGAACATGATGAGTGTCGTTGATGTACGGTCTGGACTGCCCTGGCCATTTGTCAGAATCTGTGGAACATCGAACATCTGCAGACCACCGATAATCGCCGTAATCAATGTATATGCAAGAATCGGACGGATCATTGGAAGCGTTATGAGGAAAAACCGCTGGATGCTGTTGCAGCCATCAATCTCTGACGCCTCGAAAATATCCGGGCTGATACCCATGATTGCCGCCATTAACATGATTGTCGAATTGCCAAACCACATCAGAAAGTTCATCACACCAACCAGAGCCCTCGTACCAAATGCAGTACGCATGAAATCAATTGGCTCCTTTGTCAGACCGATTGACAACAAAATGGAATTGACTGGTCCCTTGTTTGAGAACAATGCAAAGAACAGCATTGCAAACGCGGACGCCATGATTAAGTTCGGCAGATAGATCACAACTTTGAAGAACTGCTGACCGCGGATTTTCAGACGCACATCCACAAACCATGAAGCAAGCAGCAGCGCGATCACTATCTGCGGGATAAAGCCAATGATCCAGAGTATCAGCGTATTTGCCGCATATTTGAGCATATCGGATTTGAGCAGGCTGACATAGTTCTCCAACCCGACAAAGTTCGGACCGATTTGTTTGAGACCGGAACGATAATATTCAAAAAAACTGTATCGGATTGTGTCTACTAATGGGATGAGCGAAAAAATAAAGAAACTTACAAAAAACGGAAGAATAAAGATATACCCCCATTTTGAATAGTCTACTTTTTTACGTTTTTTATTCATGTACTACCTCTCCCTTCTTTCTAAATACTGCGGTGCACAGATGCACCGCAGCGAATCGTTTTTTATTCTGGCCACTGAACTGTTGTAATCTCAGGATAACGCTCCATTATGGCTGTCTCAAAGTTTGACTTTGCTTTGTCATAGTCGATCTGTCCCTGTAAGTAATCGCCAAATGCATTCTGAATCAGCTCGACACAGCCCTGGTCATATGCTGAGAGCGGTGCCATCTTGACAGAATCCGCACTGGGTGTAAAGTATTCATAAGGATTCTGTCCGCCAAGGAAGTCTGATGCAAAGGAAGCATCTGTCGCTGCAGTCTGCATAATAGATTTCGCATTTGTAAAGTCTGCATACTTCTGTGAGATTGTTTTCAGGTTTTCTGTATTTGCTGTCAATGCAAGAAGGATATCCTTTACATGAGACGGATTGTCTGTGCCCTCTGCAGCAAGAACATAGGTTCCTCCCCAGTTGTATACAAGCGGAGCATCTGTCACTGCCCATGAACCGTCTTCGCCGTCCCAGTTCGGCTTCACCTGTGTGTCAATGCCCCATGCCGGTAACAGGAATGCAAATACCTTTGAGCTGGAGCTCATTGCTGTGTACCAGTCAGAGTTCCACTGTCCCTTTACGGTAGGGTCGAAATAACCTGCCTCGTTCCATTCCTTAGAATCTTCCACCCAGTCAAGGATCTTCTTGTCAACCTTCACTGTCGTAGGATCCTCTGCTGTAACCCATGCAGCTGAGATATTGTTGCTGTATGTACGGAATGTGTCTGTGTAGCATGAGAATGTGTAGTATCCCTTTGCCTTGAGCTCCTCCGCCGTCGCCTTCATGGTATCCCAGTCTGTTGTCTTCTTGCCGATCTCTACTGGGTCATCTGTGCCAAACACCTCCTTTGCGATATCGCGGCGGTATACAAGTACACCCGGACATGCCTGCCATGTCGTAGCCCGCATCACGCCGTTCTGATCACTGGCAACTGTCTTGGTAAAATCAAACTGGTCTGCCAGATCTGTGTCCGGGTTAATGCCCAGAGACTCCAGTGTCATCGCCGCATCAATGTCCGCGTCGGTATATTTTACGACGTAGTCTATCTCCGCTGCAAAGATATCAACCTTGTCATCATCCGCTGCACTCAACTGGTTGCCAAGCGCCTCATCCAGCTTATCCTGGTATACACCGTCCTGATTCGGATTGATGATCCAGTGGATCTCTGTGCCATCCTTCAAGCTGGATACTGTGCCGTCGTCAGATGTGTCCACGATCTCAGGATACACTGCTGTGATACGGTTGCGGAGCTCGTCATTGAAGCTGTAGATATTGATCACCTTTCCCTCGTTTGACGCTGCCGCATCACTGGCATCTGACGCGGAATCCGCGGGCTGCTGTGCATTGTCTGCATTGTCTGCATTGTCTGCACTGTTGTTATTCACGGTTGCTGCGTTGTCCTGATTCGCACTGTTGTCTGAGCTGCCTGTTCCGCCGCATCCAGTCAGCGCTGTCATAATCATAGAAGCTGCCAATAAACTGCTAATTATTTTTTTCTTCATTTTAAAGTCCTCCCTTTGTTTTACAATGTAATTTATTGTTACTTTCAACTTACAAGACAGATTATAGCATACTGTCCCTCGAACCAATATAAAATTTGTTGTAAAAATATCAGATTCATGACATAATTATAATAAACCTGAATCCGTGAGCCTTGCTCTAAATTATTTTCACAATGCCACATAATTCCAGTACTTGTAGCATGTTTTATA
>VSNR01000106.1 GCA_009774345.1 Lachnospiraceae bacterium
TTTTCTGCCGGTCTGGTGGGCTCGGAGTTGTTGATAAGAGACATTTTATATGCCGTCTAAAGTAAATAAAATTTTCGTCTTTCCAGAATATAATTCCCATACACAAATTAGGAACCATCAGACAAAACCCCATCTGGATTACAAACGCCAATAGAGAATCCATGTTCACCATACGACACGCCGCAATGGTTAAGACCGCGATTCCGATTGTGATGACAGCATACTTGAGCTGTTCCCGCATAAACTGATAAAATCCTTTATGAAAGTAATACCGAAACAAGGCATATGGTTCGACGATTGCAGAAATACAGGATGTACTGATAATTGTCCCCATCAGCGTTCCCGCCACACCAAAATGAACCGCCAGTGGAATTGATAATACCAAATTCAGCGCCCCCTCAGCAATCGCTTTGTAACGGCTCTGCCAGAATAATCCAGTGGCTCTTTTAAAAGTAACCATGGTTGCACGCATTCCTTCCAAATAAAAATTTATCACTATAACCAGCATTGTGGTGTCAGACAAAAGATATTCTGAACCAATCCAAATACGGATAAACGGTTGCAGGAGACACAATAAACCTACAGAACAGAAGCTAAACATCCATGCATTGAGAAATAATATTCGATACAGAATTTTTTCAACATGCTCCTTGTCACGTGTAACAGCCAGATTGCCAATGCTGGCAGTCACTGCATCAAAGAACCGGTATGCCGCTGTCTGAACAGCCTGAATAAGCATTGAATAATTGGAATAAAGACCTACAGACGCAAAATTAACATACTTAGATATAATAATATCATCCGTAGCATAGACAATGACCTCTCCAATCCTTTGAAAAATTAGTGCATAAGGATATATCTTATCGGCAATCAAAGAAATAAAAAGAACAGCCTTCATACATATCCCGCATCCGCTTAATGATCTCATTTCCGCTCTCAGCACCAAATCCCAATCCCGGTGCTACCGATGCCTTGTTCTCAAATCCCATAAATGCTCTGCACAGCAACAGTTCATCTAAATTTCGGATAACTTCTACATCTGTATCCAGATAAATTCCGCCTTCCCGATAAATAATATCCAATCTGGCATAGTCAGGAACAAATCCCCACATCTTGGCATCATATGCCTGTTTCATATAAATACATTTTGAAAAGTCATAGTTCGACTCATTCCATTCGACAATATCATAATCTGGACAAAACTTCTTCCAGCTTTCAATGCAGACTTTGTTTTTGTCTGGCATCGGAGTACCTCCAACCCAAAAATAATGAATTTTCTTCGGAATCATATCCAACCTCGCTTTCATCCTATGTTACACATCAATGATATCCTAACACATCCTTTACTACTCTGCTCAGTAATTCATAATGCTTAGGCAGCACCAAGAACAAAAGCATATTTCCAACACTTCTGATCCCTTTTGCATTGCGAATAATAAATTCTTTATCTCGTGGTGTCATCCCTTCTCTTTTAGATCTCCTGCAAACTTCTATCATCTGAATCGACAAACAGCTTGTCAGTATATTTCGTTGAGATCTTGTAAGACCAAGACCGCGATAATACTTCTCCAACTGATAGTAGATCTCTTTTGCATCTCTTGCGCTTTTATCCCGGTCAGCCTGATGTGTAATCGAACCCTCCCGCTGAACATAATTATATAAGCACCTGTCAATATATTTGACTGAATCTGCCATAAAATAAAGTTTAGGCGTCCAGAGTTCATCCTCATGTAATTTGCCCACCGCAAAATAAAGATGATTCTGTAGGAGCACTTTACTCCTGACTGCCTTCAGCCAGACTGGTACCATAATCCCTCTGGATTTTACATTATCTAAAATATAGTCCCTGCCGCTTTTTATGATACCCTTATCAATATAAAAGGTATTTACACATCTGTTTCTCACACCGTTTTCCACAATCCACCCGTTAAATTCCAAAACATCCACAGGATTATGGAGAAGTTCCTGATACACGACTTCCAGCAGATCTAATTCAATATAATCATCACCATCAATAAAAAGAACATACTCTGCCATCAGTTTTTCTAATCCAAAATTTCTGGCATCGGAAAGCCCCCCATTTTGCTTACGGTAATACTCAAAACGAGCATCCTTGTCCGCATATGACTGTGCAATCAAAGAACTGCCATCTGTAGAACCATCGTCTATCATAATTGCACGAAAATTACGATATGTCTGACGGAATATGCTGCTCAAACAAGCGTCTAGGTGCTCTTGGATATTAAATATAGGTACAATCAAATCAAATTTCATCACTACACCTTCACTATCGTTATTTTAACCTTGCATAATATCGTGTCAAAAACAAAGATATAGCCAATTTATGTCTCAAGGGAAAATTGATGCATTTCTTGCTGCTTTTCCACTCTTGAAGCATATATGAAATGTCATCTTTCAACAACTCCTCAATATATGTATGAAATCTACACCTTTCTTCTCTGCCGGCTTTTCTATACAATACAAATTCAAACTGCGCTAGGAACTTTAAAATACCGATATCAAAAAACACTCTGCTGTTAACCAAGTTTTGATGCTTCAATCCACAATACACATTTTTGAATGCTTCATATGGAAATAAAAATATCTTTTTATCTCTTTTCCGGTACTGTGGGTGTACCCCAAAGAAATCAATACTCCCCGTTATCTCGTTAAATGCCATAATCCCGATTGCCGTATCAGCGTCTTTCAAAATCAATGCCCGCTTACTTTTGACAGACTCCTGTAACTGAGCAAGGTATTGTTTTTCATCCAAGTGTGGGAAGCCGTCAATGACAAGGTGAACCAGTTCCATCCATGACGGTATATCTTCCTGTGTTGCAAAGACGATTTTATCCTGCCATTCTTTTTCCACTAAATTTGCAGGTTTTTTATTCAAGACATATCTTAGGAATTGTAGGAAAATAAGTGATACAGATTGCGCAGTATATTTCTTCGAGGGTGTATGTCAAAAAACGTAGGCGTAGCGGGCTACGGCGAGGCTTTTTGACATGCACAATCGGAGAAATAGACAAGTCAAGATGTGTCAGTTATTTTTCTACAGTTCCTTAGCTGCAATGGATAAAATTCTTCCTCCGCCCTGTACTGATTAGGGGATTTTTTATACATGGCTTTGAAAATATCCGTAAAGGACTGCTGGCTCTCATATCCGGCAGAAAGTGCGATTTCAAGGATTGGTCTGTCGGAAAGCACAAGCAGCTTTGCGGCTTCGGTCAACTGTCGGCGCTGTACATAATCGTGGATAGTCAGCCCTGTCGTACTTGTGAACATTCGGTGCAAATGATATTTTGAAAAATGTACAGCCCCCGCAACTGTTTCCAAGTCCAGTTTTTCGTGCAGATGGCTTTCGATATAGTCGATTGCCGTCATTACATTGTTGATATTCCCCGGCATTGCAGTTTCCTCCCTTTTTCTCTCGTGACAAGTTAGAAAGTTTGATTTCTGACCTGTTACTATATTATAGCAGAATATTTCATTTCTCTTTTCATATATCTTGCGGTGTTAAGGGCAAATATTTACCAGTATACAACACTTGGCATTTCCCAATCTTTGTCAGCGGCGTTGACGCTGGATACATTCCCGGCAAGTTTCCACAGATTGTTACTGTCATTCCACTGCTGGTTGCGCAGATGTACAGCCGACAGTATAGTGCATTTGTGCATTTTTTGTTATGATGGAACCATCAAGAGAAGGAGGAGAAACCTATGGATTTTTCAGAAAAATTATTAACACTTAGAAAAGCAAACAACCTGACACAAGAGCAGCTCGCAGAAAAGCTGGATGTGTCGAGACAGTCTGTCTCAAAATGGGAAAGCGGACAGGCGACGCCTGAGCTGGAAAAAATAGTGGCATTAAGCGCCGTCTTTCATGTCACTACCGATTATCTGCTCAAGTCATCCGAGATTGATGATTTGTCCGTGAAAACAGAGATATTGGAAAAACAGCAACAGCAAATGCTCGTGCGGGAGCAAAAACAGCAGCAGATTTCTGGCTGTATCCTGTATGCGTTTGCGGTATATCTGATATTTTTTGCAGCATATTTTATCGGACATTTTTACTTTGAAATATGGAATCCGTCCGTGATATTTTCAGAATTTCTAATTGCAACTGCGATTGTAATCGTGATCTGTGTGAAAAAACTTGGCAAAAAAGAATAACGGTCAAAAACAAGAGTCAAAAATATTGAAATATCTAAAATGACATGATATACTTAATGCCATTATCAATGGCAGCGCAGTGTTTGAAGGCTGGCATGTTTGTGAGGTGGTTACGATGAAAAATAGTGAAATGATGGAAATTGCAATGAGACAGTCTGCGGAGGATATGGGATGTCAGGCGCAGGATTTTCTGTCTGATAAGAATGTTGTCTCTCCTTTGCGCCTGGGTAAAAATGCGCGCAAGTATCTGAAGGAGCCGATTACCTGTAACCTTATTTCCTATGGAAATAATATCGTAGCCGCAACAACAAAAGAAGTTTCCGATGTGGTATCTGAGTACATAGGAAAATACGAATTTTACCACTGCTTCGAGACGCCCAATATGCACTGGCTGAATGAGCGGTTGATGGAACGAGGACATAAAATCTGTTTTATGGCGGAGTACTATCTGCCAGATATAAACAAGCTCCCTGCATTGTCATGCGCCTATGAAATGCGTATGCTTGAGCAGGGAGATTTTGAAGGGCTGTATCTGCCTGAATGGAGCAACGCCCTCTGCGCAGATCGCAAACAATTAGATGTGCTTGGCATCGGCGCATATGATGGCACAAGGCTGGCTGGGCTGGCTGGCTGCTCCGCAGACTGCACAGATATGTGGCAGATTGGCATTGATGTTCTTTCGGAATACAGGCGGCAGGGCATTGCTTCTGCATTGACAAGCGCACTGGCAAAGGAAATATTAAACCGGGGGAAAGTACCGTTTTACTGTTCCGCTTGGTCGAACATCCGCTCTGTCAGAAATGCGGTGAAAAGCGGTTTTATTCCCACCTGGGTTGAAATGACCGCAAAGCCGGTAAATATTGTGGATGAAATGAATCTACATTAATTTCATCTCTTGATTTAAGTGATCAAGAATTGTTTCGTACTGCTCCGCCCAGTCTGGAAATCCGTTATTTCTGAACAAAACAATCACATTTTGTATCTGCTGCCGCAATCGTTTCCACTCTATTTTGATGCAATAGTTATCGTATTGATAAAATTCATTTTCCAGCCATTCGTAGCGTTCGTATGCCTGCCTGTCCGCATCTATGCCCCATTCATAAACCTCTAAGGGACCAAAACACCCCTTTGAAATTAGAACAATATTTCCGTCCTGATTGGGCGTAAGCTGGGGTTTTCGATAAAGCCATTGCTCTATATAGACAGTGTCGTTTTTTCGTTCTGATTTTTTGTCCATGTATCACCACTTAAATCCTTTTCCTTCTGATATAATTCTTGAAAATACGCATTCTTTTCCAACAGCTCGGCAAAGGTGCCGCTGCCGACAATGCCTCCCTCCCGAAAGACATAGATTTTGTCAAAATCTCGAATGGAAGCCAGCCGATGGGCAATTGCAATCACGGCTGCATCGTTGACCTGCGCTAAGACATTTTTCATGACAATGCTCTCTGTCACATTGTCGAGCGCAGATGTCGCTTCATCCAAAATGACAATCTCCGCATGGTCAAACCACAGTCTGGCGAGTGCCAGCCGCTGTTTTTCTCCGCCGGACAAACAGGTTCCTTTTTCCCCGATTCTAGTGTCAAGACCGCTGTCCAGAGATTCCAGCAACGGCAGCAATTGTGTCGCCTCAAGACTCGCACGAAGTGCGTCATCAGAAAACTTATTATCAGAAAACTTGTTATCAAAAACCAGATTTTCTCTGATTGTGCCATCAAATACCGGCGTGTCCTGCGAGAGATAAGACACCTTTTCATACAATGATTCCAGTGAAAGCTTTCTTAATGGTTTATCATCTATCAGTATTTCGCCTGACTCGTACTTGAGCAATCCGATTAATATTTTCGCCAGTGTCGATTTTCCAGAACCCGACTCCCCGACAAATGCCACTTTTTCTCCCTTTCGAATCGTCAGGTTTACATGATTCAGAATATTTTTGCTATCTATTTTGTTATCTATAACGATGTTTCCATACGAGAAGGATACATTTTCAACGCGAATTTCATGGGAGAACGCATGAAACATACCGCCCTCCTGAAGCTGTCTGTCCTCTTTCAAATCCAGCAGACCTGCAAACCGCTTCCACGCCGTTTTGTCGAGTTTATACTGAATATAAATGACATTAAATATGGCAATGGGCGTGTACGCATTGTCAATCAGCGTGATCAGCGCTACGACAGCGCCAACAGACAACTGGCTGTTGTTCCACGCATAGAGCAGAATCCCGACATCCAGACAGGCGACCAACAATGCAAATATGGTAAAAAAGGCTTCATGTATCATGGTCATTTTGACTTTCGACGCTACAATGATCCGCTTGGCGCCAGACGCCCTTTTCATTTCATTTGGAAATTGCTTTTTCATGCGAAAAACAGGCATTTCCATAAAACCGCGCACGAGGTAATGATTAAGCTGCTCCTCGTTGGTCAAAATCTTTTCTTTGATTTGATACAGCCCTTTTAGCAGTAAATTGGTCACAATAAAAACAATGATATATCCTGCAAGCAAGAAACAGGTGATCTTCTGGTCTATTTTCCAGATAAAAAATAAACTGAAAAATATGGTTGGAACTAACTGTCTGACAACACAGAACCAAAAGTTATAGAGCACGCCTTTTCCTGCATTGGCGCCGTTTTCAATCTGCTGTACTAATTTGCCTGTGCCCAGTTTTTGGTATTCCGCATAATCCATTCTACTGATTTTCTGCAATGCCAGCAGTTTAAAATCAAGATAAATCTCATTTGCCAGCTTTGCCGTCGGGTACTCGTCCAGATAGTTCATTCCATAATTGAGAACGAGCACCACACCGTACAGCAGGATTCCATAAATCGTGATTGTCCGCTGCGGCAAACCGTCTACGATTCCTTGAAAGCAATCTGCCTTATAGTTTGCCATAAATGCATTGAATAACCCAATTGCCAGATATGCCAGAACCCATGTTTTGTTTTTCCTTAAAATTTCTTTCATATAGCGCATAACTGTACTCCCTTTACTAATTCTATTTCTTTAAAAATACATTCGAATCAGTACAGCCGCGACTGTCAGCAAGTTCAATATTCCTCAGCACAATCTGCTAACAGTTTCATCAACTGTACTGAGTAATTATCTCGGATAAATTTCATCAAATGGGTTCACCTCCTATGGTGATTTTCAATCTATATAGTTGTCATCTGCCAGCACATTATTTCACTGCAACAATCACGGCAAACTTTTGGCAGGAATAGACGCATTTGACCGTATTAAATCCGCTGTTTGCAAGCCACGCCGTTTCCTGCTCCACGGCGCATTCTCTGTCTAATTTCCTGCGTTCTCTCCACAATGCGATATCCTGATCTGACAGGCCGCGGTCCGTCAGATGATTTTCCCAGTAGGTGTCATACCAATGATTCAATTCTGGCTGCCCTGCACAAAACTGGTCATAATTTACAAACAAGCCTCCCTGCGGCAGACGGTCATATATTTCTGAAAATAAGCGCTGCTTCTCCCCATCCTCCAAATGATGAATGGACAGTGCTGAAATCACTGCGTCAAATGCTGCATCGGGCAGTTTATGGCTGTAATTGCCGACTTCATAAGAAATATTTTCTAAATGGTCAAACCGTTTGCGGGCAATATCCAGCATATCCTTTGCGAGATCTATCAGAATATACGCTGCGCCGGGAAAACGCTGATACCAGTAATAAGTCAGCAATCCCGTTCCTGCCCCCAAATCAATCACCCTGTTTGGTGCGTCTATATTCGACGTGATGAAATCCGTTGTTTTCTGATAAAAGTCATCAAAGCAGGGAATAAATTTCCTGCGGTTTTCATCGTATTCTCCTGCAATTTTGTTAAACTGTTCTTCGATTTCCCTGCGCATTTTCATAGTAGTTACCTCTTATTCGATTTGATATTGGGATTTATTTTCGATACTTCTTCTCAATGACAATGGTATACACCACCATGGCGGCGATGCTTTCTACCATGACACCCACGACCGAGAGCATTGTCCATGCGGAATTCTGCCCTGCAAGCAGCGGCAGTCCCAAAACCATCAGCACTACGCCAAATGTGCCAAACAGCTTGGCTACAGCGCGGTTATATTTCTTGATATCTGTGACTTCAAACATCTCTGCATTTGCCCAAAATCCCATTGGTTTTGGTTTCTTGGAAAACCATGTATACACCGCCCAGCAAAGAAACATACCTCCGATCATACAGAATACAATAAACCCCATTATACGACCTTCCATTTATACACCCTCCTGTACAGTCCAAAGAATCCAGTCGATGATTCTGTCGATGGACGCGTCGAGCACACGCCCGCCCCAGCCTAAATCCCAACTGTTTTCTTTGATCATATCTTCCATCCTATCCGAAATCACATCCGAGACCACATAGATTGCCGACGCCGCACATCTTCTGTAATTTGCGATTGTAAAGAGCCCTGCGCCTTCCATCTCCACACATAGAGCGCCTTTTTCCCTGTAGTCTATGATCTGTCCCCATGTCTCGTGATACCCTGCATCAGTTGTCCAATGCTTTCCTCTTTTAAAGGAAATGACACTTTTTGTGAGAAGTCCGCCAAGCACATCTGTCAGGCTTTTCGTGGATTCAATGATATCATAGTCAAAACCATACAGTCTGGCAACCGCCGTATCATTGTACGCACCGTCAGTCAGCACGATATCTCCCGGCTTGAGATCTGGCTGCAATCCGCCCGCAAAGCCTATGTGAATCAATTCTTCCACGCCGCCCGCAATCAAATCTTCCGCCTGCGTCGCAATGGCTGGCGAGCACATATTCCCTTTGATAAATCCGACTTCCTCATTCTCGTTAAAAACGTACAGCTTTCCGCCCAGCGGATATTGATATTCCCCGCAATTTCTCGAAAGCAGTGTATCATAGAGACTGTCTGCCAGCAGAAATACTCTTTTGGGGATATGGATACAATTCATATCATAGCCTGCGTTTTTTAATTCCAGACGAACTAATTGGGCTGGGTCTGTCAGCACGTCATTTTTATTCATCAATTTCATCATTCCTTCCTGATACCAATAAAATATGATCATCTTCTCAGTTCTAGTATAGGGAAATTTCAGCGGGAACACAACCCATTTTACTGAATTTATATTGTCATTTGCTCACGAAAAATACAAACGTTCAAATCTCTCTATTGTTTTCCTTTCTCCTGCTCATTTCTAATCACTATCTTCACAGTATTCTCCTTGTCAACGTACAGGCAAAAACACGGAAAAGACTGAGCCTTTCTGCACTTCCGAAACCACTTTGATATAGCCGCCCTGTTTCGTGATAATCTCGCGCGCCAGATACAGTCCGATGCCTGCACCGGGCTCGTCGTGCACGTCCTCCTCCCGATAAAAACGCCGGAAAACAGACGCCAGACTGCTCTCTGGAATCCCTCTGCCGGTGTCTGCTATGTCCAGTTTTGCGTACATCTCCCACGGCTCTACCGTGACGCGGATATTGCCGCCGGCAGGTGTGTATTTTACCGCATTGTCCAGCAGGTTAAAAACCGCCTCTGCCGTCCATTTGCTGTCATGCGGCAGATGCAGTTCCTGCGGACAGTCAACTGTCACGGTAATATGCTTTTTCTCCGCGCTGTAGACAATCCCGCTCATCGCTGCCGCCAGTGTGCCAAAAAGCGGAACATCCTTCTTTTCCAAGGAAACGGCGCCCACCTCCATACGGGAAGTTTTCACCAATGCCTGAATCAGAAAATCCAGCTTGTCCGTCTGGCTGCGGATTCCCTGCAAAAATTCTGTCCGCTGCGGTGCTGTCACATTCTTTTCCAAAAGTGTATCCGTCACCATTTTGAGGTTGCTCACCGGCGTTCTTACCTGATGGGAAATATCCGATACCAGCATTTGAAGCTCCTTTCGCTCCTCATCCAGCTTGTACTTATTTTTCTGTGAAATCTGGTAAAACCGCGAAAGCCGGTGGCAAATCCGCGCAAACTGCGTCTCGCTGTCTGTAAAATCAATTCGTTCCTCACCGCACATCATGTGGTCTATCACATCGCACAATGCTGTCACAAACACGGTCAGACGCGTTCGAAACAGGATAATCAGCAGGAAATTCCACAGCATTGCACACAGCGTAAGGATGCCGCCTGCAACCAGAATATTCCTGCTGCCCGAAAAAATATAAAGCAGCACTGTCGCCGCTGTCATTGTGATTGTCATTCCCGCCAGTGTGCTTATACAAAGTGTTTTTACGCTTATATGAGATAATTTCATTCTGTCTCCCACCTCCATCTTCTCCTACTTGCGCGCCGGGCGTTCGTCAGTTTGGACGCCCGTGTGCATAACAAGAAAATTCCCCGACTATGTCGGGGAAACAGTATCTTTTGAGTATAATATTTTCAAAATGATTGGCGTTGAAATAGATGATACAATGATCAAAAAGATCACCGAAGTAAAATACACCGGAGTCAGCAGACCAGCCGTCAACCCTTTTTGCGCCACGATCAATGCAACCTCTCCTCTCGTCATCATACCTACACCAATCTTTAGAGAGTCTAATCCATTAAATCTGCACAAATGCGCCATCAGACCGCAGCCAACAATTTTTGAAATCAATCCGACTGCGACAAACGCGATGGAGAAAATCAATATACTCATTGTCACACTCTCTACGTTGGTTTTCAGACCAATACTTGCAAAAAAGACTGGGCCAAACAGCATATATGAATTGGTATCCATCTTGGCTGCAATATACTCCGAATCGCGGATGGAACATAGAATAATTCCCGCCACATAAGCACCTGTGATATCTGCAATCCCAAAATACTTTTCTGCTATATATGCCATAGCAAAACAGAGTGCCAGCCCCATGATCGGTATGCGTCTTGTATGCGGATATTTGTTGTCTATATACTGAAAAATCTTATAACAGATAAATCCAACTACAATGGCAAATACAAAAAACAAAACCGTGTTGATAAGTACTGTGATAGGCTTGGATTCTGGATTCTTAAAGCCGATCACAAAAGTCAGTACAATGATACCAATAATGTCATCAATAATTGCCGCACTTAATATCGTCGTTCCGACCTTGCTCTTTAGTTTCCCCATCTCTTTCAGGGACTCCACGGTGATACTCACAGAAGTCGCCGTGAGAATCGTGCCGACAAAAACCGCTTTGTAAAATTCCTCAGATCCCCACGGTGCAGCACCGTAAAACACCATATACAAAAGTGCACCACAGACCAGCGGAATAAATACCCCTGCACAGGCGATCAGCGCAGCTATTGGTCCTGTCTTCATCAAATCCTTTAAATCTGTCTCAAGTCCTGCCGAAAACATCAGCAGTACCACACCAATTTCCGCGAGCTGTACTAGAAAATCTGACTGCTCCACCCATCCCAGAATACTTGGACCGATCAAAAGTCCTGCAATAATTTCGCCCACGACCTGCGGTGCCTTGCATCTTCTGGCAGCTATTCCACAAATTTTTGCAGCGATAAGTATTATTGCCAGATTTTTAAACATGAAATACGATTCCATTGTCTTTCCCCCTCTTTCGTAATATATGACTCATCGTATTCTTTCGTCTATATTATAGCCTTTCACACTTACAAAATCAATGAAAATTTTATGCGAAAATTTTTTCATTGACAAAAGTCAATACAGCCTTTATAATCATGAATATCGAGAAAGGCTGTGAAAAGAATAAGTAGCTTTCATGGAAACTTACAGAAAGCCGCCGGTTGATGAGAGGCGCAAGGGAACATGAAAGGGAATACCTCTTGGAGCTGCACACCGAAATTCGCACATATGCAAGAGTAGACTGTGACGGAATCCCGAACGTTATATTGGGAAAAGTATCGGAAATTTTTTCCCGTACTTGCTGAGGCATAGCGCGTGAGTTCTATGTGAAAAAAGGTGGTAACACGTGGTATATTACGATGAAATAAGTACCTCGTCCTTTGAATTTATATTATTCAGGGGGCGAGTTTTTTGTTTGCCAAACGAACTTATCCCCCGCGCATCATGAAAGGAGTATAAAAAATGCAATTGTACGATGAATTAGTGGCAAGAGGACTCATTGCCCAAGTGACAAATGAAAACGAGATCAAGGAGCTGATCAATGCCGGAAAGGCAGTGTTCTACATCGGATTTGATCCGACGGCAGACAGTCTCCATGTAGGGCATTTCATGGCACTCTGCCTGATGAAACGCCTTCAGATGGCTGGAAACCGTCCGATCGCCCTGATAGGCGGAGGCACAGCAATGATTGGAGACCCTACTGGTAAGACAGACATGCGCAAAATGATGACAACAGAGACCATACAGCACAATGTAGACTGCTTTCAGAAACAGATGAGCAAATTTATTGAATTTGGTGAAGACAAGGCAATGCTGGTCAACAATGCAGACTGGCTGCTGGATCTCAACTATATGGATGTGCTGCGCGAGATCGGACCACATTTCTCTGTAAACCGGATGCTGGCAGCAGAATGCTACAAACAGCGTATGGAGAAAGGACTTACCTTTTTGGAATTTAATTACATGATCATGCAGAGCTTTGACTTCTACACACTGTTTCAAAAATATGGCTGCAATATGCAGTTTGGCGGAGATGATCAGTGGAGCAATATGCTTGGCGGTACAGAATTGATCCGCCGCAAACTTGGCAAGGACGCTCATGCGATGACCATTAATCTGCTGCTCAACTCAGAGGGTAAGAAGATGGGCAAGACGGAATCTGGCGCCGTGTGGCTGGATGCAGAAAAAACATCGCCTTACGACTTTTTCCAGTACTGGAGAAACGTGTCCGATGAGGATGTAATCAAGTGTCTCAAAATGCTCACATTCCTTCCGTTAGAGGAAATCGAAGCGATGGAGCACTGGGAAGGCAGCGAACTAAATAAGGCAAAAGAAATCCTCGCCTTTGAGCTGACACAACTAGTACATGGCACAGAGGAGGCAAACAAGGCAAAAGAAGCTGCCGCAGCATTGTTTGCAGGCGGTGCAAACTCAGAGAATATGCCAAAGACGATACTCTGTGACAACAACTTTACGGACGGAACAATCGACATCCTGACTCTTCTTGTGACAGCAGGCATGACTGCGTCAAAGTCCGAGGCACGGCGTGCAGTGGAACAGGGCGGCGTCTCTGTCAACGGAGATAAAGTGACCGATACCAAGACCGTTTACGCAAAAGATCTCTTCGAAGAAGAATTTATTATCAAAAAAGGAAAGAAGAGCTTCCAAAAAATCTGCTTATAACAGGTACATTCCGATGAAAGGCGTATATCAGGCAGCAAAAAAAAACGGGACGGTTTATTATCGTGCTTCCATAACTTATAGAAGAAAGCATATCAGTCTTGGCGGATTTGATACGATGTCCCAGGCAAATGCTGCCTACCTTGAAGCAGACAGGTTGTTAAACCGTGAACCGCTTGGCATCAATCAGTATCAGGAAACGTCGCCGCTTCCATTTGAAAAATGGGTTATTATTATTAATTTCCGCGATAATGGTATTTATTTGGGCACGCCGATCTATGCCCGCCCTAAATTTTTTTACTATTACCTGTCACCCACAGATGTGCTCAAATTTGATATTGATGACCTGTTTTACTATTCTTCACGCAAAATAATGAAACGAGATGGTCATCTCTTCGTCGCAGACTACGGAATGCAGGTAAATATTTTAAACCGCTACGGGATACGAAACTTTGCTGTTGCCGGCAAAGACTACCTGTTTCTAAATGACGACGACTCTGATTTCCGTCATGAAAATCTGGCAATCATTAACCGATACCAGGGGGTCTCTCAAGTGACTTACAAAGGCAAAAGAAAATACCGAGCACGCATCAATGTGCCCGGATATTACATCGTCGGTTATTATCCCAGTGAGATCGACGCTGCGATTGCCTACAACAAAGCAATAGATGTCCTGAAAAAAAATGGCGTCCAAAAAAACTATACGCCAAACTATATTGATGGTCTTTCTCCATCGGCATATGCTGATATTTACTCTCATCTCAAAATATCAGATAAAATTCTAAAATACCACAACCCAAAAGAATTTTAGTTCTTTTGGGTTGTGGTATTTTTTATTTCGCATAATCCTTAAAACTTAAAATCATTGCGGCATCACCCTTGATGCCTTTCACACTGGCATCCGAATCATACTGCCACATTCCAAATTCGTATGGATACTCCGGTTCATCGCTGTCCTGTGCAAACCATACCTCATAGTCCTGCAAATCTTCCATATCCACCATCGTCAGAAGCCATTCTTTATCTCCATAGATCATAGGCTTATAACCTGCATCCTCCACCCGGTTCATAAAAGCTTTGGCAATCTGTGTTCTCTCTGACTGTTCCAATGCCTCGATGCGTGCCATATCATCATCCACATTTTCCATGACAAATGCCACAGGGTATTTGATATTATAGCCTGATATCGCATCCATCAGCTCATCTGCTTCTTCTCTTGCCTCGGATTTATTGACCGCCTGTGAACAGAAATATACGCCGATATCCAGCCCTGCCTTCTTCGCTGCCTTGAGATTGTCCTCTAAATTTGCATCTGTCACGATATTTCCGCTGCTGTAACCTCTCGCACCGACCTTGATCATCACAAAATCACATCCTGCGCTCTTTAATTTGCTGAAATCAACCTCTCCCTGATTTGCCGAAATATCAACGCCGCATTTGGATACAATCTTGCCATCTTCTTTATAATTCATCAATGGCTTCTCAGCGGTCAGATTTTTAAAATCATATTTGTGCCTGGGAATATCTTCATTGAGATCTACCCACTCCTTCGTGCCGTCCGAATGCTTGACCTGAATACTTTTTGTCTCATCCTCATCTTCGTCATCTTCATCGTCTTTTTTGTCATCTTTGTCTGACGAATCTTTGTCCTTGTCACTCTTCTCGTCTTCATTTAGTCCTTCTTTGTTGGTCATATCATATACGGATGTCTTTCCGTTTGACAGCGCATCGGCTGTCTGAGACTGACTAGTGCTGCCCGAAGCACTTGAGGAACCATCAATCACCGTCTCACCTGTCGTCTGATTTGTAACAGTACCATTATTTTTATCCGACTTGGATGAATTTTTATTTCTACCTGTATCTGGGAGTGTCCAGATATCAAGATCATCGGAAGTTAGCTTACTCTCCGCAATCACACTCTCCGAGGCATTTGCTTCCATCTTTTTGCTTGTCTCTGCCGCTTTTGCCTCCTTCTGCGCCATCGCCGCTGCATAGCCGCTGCCATCTGATTTGTTTTTCGACTGATTTGCCCAGAAAACCAGTGCTGTCACGCCTAAGATCACGACAGACATGATCAACAGCATATATACATATGTAATCTTGGAACCAGAACTGTGCTCCTCCTCATAATAATCATCATGTAATTTCATATTTTCCTCCCCATCTTCAAATTTACATAATAAATTTACTTGGTTAATT
>VSNR01000107.1 GCA_009774345.1 Lachnospiraceae bacterium
CATGAATATGTTATAATGGATTTATCTTATTTAGCAGGAGCGGGACTACAAATGAATGAAGGTATCAAGAAAAGAAATTATATAGTGTATGCGCTGGCTTGTGTCGCCATCTGCATCTTTCTGTTATTCATCTATTTTTACGACAGGGCAACAGATACCCGCCAGCAGCAGTCTGCTTACGCGGTTACAGAGTGGACTGATTACTCCAAAAATATGTACATGAAAAAAACCGTTATCTCGGGGACGCTCTCCGTGGATGCCTCTGTCGGCAATGTGCTCGCTTTTTACTCAGTCCACCAGAATGTAAAGGTTTATGTCGGCAGTACGCTCATCTACCAGTACCCTGTCGCCAACAACAATCCTTTATCGGAATCGCCGGGCTACTGTTGGAATTTTATCAACTTGCCGTATAATATCAACAAGCTTGAAATTGTAATTACGAGTCCCTACAAGTCTTACCAGAAAAAAATACCTGTTTTTTATGTCGGCAATGATTTTTCACTTCCGGCTCATATTATCACTGAAAATATCCTGCCGTTTGCACTCTGTATCATTATGTTTGTGCTCGGTTTTGTTCTGGTGGCATACCATCTGTTTGTATCGCGGAACATCAACACCAGCGGGAAATTATTAAAATTAGGAATATTTTCATTGTTTTTGTCTGTGTGGTCCATCAATGAATGCAGCATCACGACATTGATCTTAAAGAACAATCTCGTGACCTCCTACCTTGCATTCCTGTCACTGATGCTGCTGTCCATTCCTTTTGCAATCTTCGTCCAGACTTTCTATGAGGATAACAGCACGGTTTGGAACTGGTTCTGCGAGATCAATCTTTTGCAGATTATCATCTGTATGGTGCTTCAATTTACAGGCATTGCAGATTTGAGAGAAACCTTGTGGACGACACATGTCATAATGTGCCTGCTTGCATTGATTGTCATAGTACAATCCTACCTGCTGTATAAAAACGGGGTTCATTCCCATACGATAAAAGTACATATGGTCTGCATTGTCATCTGTTCTCTCTCGCTTCTGATGGATATTGTCGGCTTCTATTCAGGCTCGTGGGATGGCAACACTTTTGGACGTTTAGGCTTCCTTACTTATATCATTGTACTTGGTCTGTCCTCCACGCGGGAATCTGCTTCCCTCATGAAGATGGGACAAGAAGCCAATGCCTATCAGACGCTTGCCTACACAGACCAGATGACAGGCCTGCACAACAGAACCTGCTTTAATGTGGATTTTGCCAGATTATCGGAAAATCCGACAGATGTGGCAGTGATTGACTTTGACCTGAATAATCTAAAATACACGAATGATACGTATGGACACAGCGCCGGTGATCTGTACATTAAGAGCTGCTCCAAGATTATCTATGAAATTTTCAACGGAATCGGGCGGTGCTACCGTGTGGGCGGCGATGAATTTGTGGCATTGATTGAGAAGGCCTCTGCAATCGACATGACTCAATATATGGCGATGCTGGAATCAAGCGTCGATGCATCCAACCGTGAAAACAAAAATCTGAGAATGAAAATGCAGATCGCCTACGGGTATGCTGTATACTCACCGGATTCCGATAAAAATCTCGAAGATACATACAATCGTGCAGATAAGATTATGTATGAAAATAAAAAAGCAAAAAAAGAACAACAGAAATTTGAACGTTAAACAAAACAAAAGAAGCAGTGATCGGACTACTGCTTCTTTTGTTTTGGAATTATATTTAGGATTATTTAGGAGCGTATCTTTATGAAAAATACCATCAGAAATACCATCCACTGTTACTGCCATAATTCCCATAATTAAAATTGTAATTACCATTTCCATTAAAATAGGAATTGCTTGTGCCGTATTTATTGTAAGTGGAGGTTGCACCATACAGCTTGCTCAATGTAGAAAGACTGTTGGCCGCACCGTCTTCTATGTTCACCATCTTTTTGCTGATCTTTTCAGCAAAACCGCCCTCTTTTGCAAACACCTCTTTGACCTTCTCGAGATCTGCATTTTCGAGTGTTTTCTGGTCAATGACAAGCTCGCCGGATTTTGACACTGTGATGCCAATCGCCTTTAGGGCATCCTCATTTGCAGATACAATACTGTCGAGCGTCTTCTTATAAGCTAGGTTCGACACGCCTCCGATATCGCACAGATCATTGTATACTTCATTGAAATCCGATACGAAATCTTCAATCCCCTTCATGAGGTTCTTCTTGTCGTTCTCCTGTGCTGTCTTGCCTGCTTCGTCCTCCGTGTAGGACATCTTCCCAATCTTGAGCATCTTCTCAACATTGACCTGAATATTATAAGCCGACTTTTCCATCTTCTCATACATTGCAAGCTGCTTTGTCTGCGTCATGGATGCCGTTGTATTTGTTTTTCTCGTTGATGAGTTTGACCGTATCCGTGAGCTGGCGCTTGTCCGTGTGGTCCTGCTGCTGATCACCTTTCCCGCCCGGGCTCTCTTGGCGCTTCTTAGATTTCTTGACCGTAAAAGTGAATTTCTTGAACTGTTTATATTCATCGTGTTTCCATATCCTTTCTATCTTTTTTCCGCTTCTCTATTTTAAGAACGATATTTGCTGTATGTCTATGAACGATTCATGAATGTTTACGTAATATATATCGGTAACTCTGTATGAAATGTTAATATATTGACGCTTATTTTCTGAAAATTCTATACAATTCAACAAATTGCAACTCATACCACAAAATCAAATCCCCGTCCAACCTGTCTCTCATGCTGTGACAAAATATCTCTCCGGTACAAATTATCGGCATTCTCAATCTGCTGAATCAAATCTTCGACAGAGTCCGCGGTAAATGTCACCTCATCCTCGTAGTCAGCATCTCCTTCCAGAAATTCCTCGCGTATCACCCTGCGTTCCTCTCTGGTCTTTTCCAGTTTTTCCTCCTGCTTCTGCTGTTCTGCCTTCTTTGCCGCTTTCTTTTCCTCTGCCTTCTTCGCCGCCTTCTTTTTCGCCAGACGCTGCTGGGCAGCCTTGTTCTGTGCCTTGAACGACTGATCCATCGTCGCGAAGAACGACGCTGCGCCGTTGTCATTCACATTCATACCGCAGCTCTTGACAGGAAGTCCCATATTGGCAAGCTTGTTTGTGAGCTGTGACAGTCCGCTTGCTCCCTTTGCGATAATGCTCTCATACTGCTTGCGGTAGTCCTCATCCTCCGCCATGCGCTCGATTTTATCCTCATCAATCAGCACAACCATCTTGTGCGTATTGGAATACTTTGACGCATTCGCCTTGGCAAATTCTTTCTGGTCCCTGCTCACGAGGATAAAGTCCAGATTGCCGTATTTCTTTTTGAGCTGTTCGTAATATTTGGCAGCATTTTCGCTCAGCTCCGGTGCGCCGATTGTCCTGCCACTCACCTTTGTCTTTTTCTCTGTCTCTTTTGCTTCCTCTTTTTTGGTTATAGAAATATCGTCTTTCTTTGATGTATTATAATACGAAGCAACGCTCTCTGCAACAACGGGTGTCCCCGCGGAAATAGTACTCATCCTTCATCCCTCCCTGATTTTTATTGTTCATTTTCACTCTTACGCCTTGGCCTTAAAACCCGCGCTCTCTGCCTCAGATGTCCAGAATATACTGTTATAATGCAGCTGCTCCTCAATCTCATTGACATTGGTTGTTCGGATCACTGAATGGCAGGTATGTGCCTCACAGAGCTGTCCAATCTCGCTGAGCTTGTCTGACGCAAAGATTTCAGTGCTGATATTATTATAATTGTTCATATGGCAGATACAGCGGACAAGGCACCCGCCTGTGACAGCGATAATGCTGCGCAGGCTCTCCATACAATAGGACAACTGACTGAGATTGTCCTCAAGCCACTGCTCAATCTTTTTGTCCTTTGTCGCCCTGTAATACAGGCGCTCACTGATCTCGACCTGATACGTATCCGCCTTCATGCACTCATACTTTCTCAGGATATATTTCTCATATTCTGCCGGATTTTTGTATCTGACTGCTTCTTCCTTTTTTTCTTCTCTCAGCATGTACGAAGTTCTGTCCCCTTTTATGCCTTGGTGTCAAACGGAACATACTGTCTGTCAAGATACATTTCCGTCAGCTTCTCCTGTTCCAGTACTTCCGGCAGTTCTTCCTCCAAAGCCTCCTTCATTGTCTGGTCGTCTTGGAGCATGTCTTCCAGCGTTTCCTCCAAGGTCTCCTCTGGCAGTTCATCGAGCATCTCATCAAGGATTCCTTCATCCTCCACGCCAAGCGCCTCCTTCGCAAGCTCCTCGCGTCTCTCCTCGGCTGTCTTTGGTTCGAGCTCCTCTGCCGCCTCGGCAATCTTCTCGCCAAGCTCCTCCGCCTCGTCCATGCAGTGCATCATCTGTTCATAATTAAACTGCTTTTTCACCGCGTCGATCTGATCGTTATAATTGTTGTACAATGCCAGCTTCTCCGCGATCTCATCCAGCGTAGTGCAGTGCATATCTTTGAGTTCAGCCTTCTTTCCCTCAAAAAAATCAATCTGGGACTGTGTTTTCTGGATGCGCTCCATCTTCTCCTCTGTGCTCTTGAGATGATAGCCGTTATTCTGTGTAAATAAATTGTTAAAAGAAATATTCATACCCCACCCCTGTTTCTATGAAGATTTTAATAATGATACTACTTGTTATATCGGTCTGTATGAGCTAAGAATCAAGTATTATTTACAAGAAAATCGCTTTCTTTCCACTATCATCTGTGATATACTATAAGGCAAAACATCTTGATAGTGAAAAGGTTTAATCAGGAGGTATTTACCATGAAATCCCTGCCCCAGATCTCTGAAGCCGAGTTTGAAGTGATGAAAGTGGTGTGGCAGCATGCCCCCATCAGCACCAACGAAATAACAGACCATCTCGTAAAAACAACTGCATGGAGTCCCAAAACAATCCAGACGCTCATCAAGCGCTTAGTGACCAAGGGCGCTCTTACCTACGAAAAGCAGAGCCGGGTCTTTGTGTATACCCCGCTGGTGGGCGAGGAGGAATATATTAATCACGCGAGCAATTCCTTCCTCAAACGTTTCTATGACGGCAATCTCTCCGCCATGCTGTCCGCCTATCTCGATCAGGACCGCCTGTCAGAAAACGAGATTGACACCCTGCGCTCGCTCCTGTCCAAAAAGCCGAAAAAAGACAGCAAAAAAGGAGGTGTCTGAATATGGACCAGTTCATGATCCGCTTCCTGCTGTGCAACCTCCTGCTCAGCGGTATCATCGGCGTACTTCTCCTCGGAAAACGCCTGCTGAAAAACAGCCTGTCAAGCAGAATGCAGTATAATTTATGGTTTCTGCTGCTCGGTCTGCTCGCTGTGCCCTTTGTGCCTGTCCAGAAAATCAATTTCGCATTGCAGAAGGCCTCGGCTGCTCCAATAAAACCTGACGCAGCGGCTGCGGCTGCATTCCAGCCGGCAAACGCGGCTGTCTAGGTCAATGAGATCAGCGTCGCTGTCAGCAGCAAAACCCCTTCTGGCACGGGCTCTTTGTTCTTTTTCCTGTGGCTGTCTGGCATCGCAGGCATGCTTGTCTGGCTGATGCGGTCTGTGATTTGTTTTCACAGAATCAAACAATCCGCACTCCCGCTGCAAAATCCTGCGGTTTGCAGACTGTATCGTGACTGTCTGGCAGAGATGAATATCCGTAGGCACATTCCCGTCTACAGCACTGCATTTCTGAAATCTCCTGTCATTGCCGGATTTTTCAGACCCTGCATATTCCTGCCGATTCATCTGATTTCTGATCGTCATTTGAGAGATCTGCGATACATGCTGCTGCACGAGCTCCAGCACTACAAATACAAAGATGCTCTCGCAAATTATGTCACAGGCATTGCCAGCATCCTGTACTGGTTTAACCCTGTTGTGTGGTACGCCTTCCGGGAGATGAAAAATGACCGTGAAGTCGCCTGTGATTCCGCCGTACTAAATATGCTGGAAGCCGACGCCTATGAAGAATACGGAACGACGCTGATCAACTTTGCCGAAAAGGTATCCCGCCTGCCCTCTCCTTTTGCTACAGGCATTGGCGGGACGATGGCACAGATGAAAAAGCGGATTTTGAATATTGCCGACTATCAGCCGGCATCGCGCCAAAAAAGGCTGCATGGACTTGCCGTCTATATGGTAATCGCTGTCTTGTTATCCGGTTTTGTACCGTTTCTGACAATCCATGCCGCAGGAAGTGACCACTATGAATTAAAAGAAAAAGATAAAACGATTGCCAAGCTGAATCTTGACAGTGTTTTCGGTCAGAATCACGGCAGTTTCGTCCTGTATGATTCCGCTTCTGACAGCTGGAAAATCTATAACCAAAAAAATGCTGCCACGCGCGTAGCCCCAGTCTCTACCTACAAGATCTACAGCGCCCTGCTGGGGCTGGAATCCGGGCTGATTTCCCCTGAACAGTCACAGATCAGATGGAACGGCCAGAACTACCGTTATGACACATGGAACGCAGACCAGACCTTACAGACCGCGATGCAAAACTCTGTGACGTGGTATTTTCAGACACTAGACCAGAGCGTCGGGCTGCCAGCCGTTCAAAACTTTATCCGAAAGATCGGATACGGAAACCAGACTGTTGGGGAAAATCTGGCCTCCTACTGGGGCGATGGTTCCCTGCTGATCTCCCCCATTGAGCAGGTTGAGCTACTGCGAAAATTTTATGAAAACCAGTTTGGATTTACACCTGAAAACGTCGCGGCAGTCAAGGATTCTATCAGTCTATGCGCCGGCAAAAACGGCACACTCTGCGGAAAAACCGGCACCGGCGAAGAAAACGGCCAAAACGTTCTGGGTTGGTTTATAGGATATCTTGAAAAAGATGGCAGCGTCTATTATTTTGCCACCAGTCTTCAAAATGAGAGAGATGCAGACGGCTCTGCTGCGACCGCGCTGACACTTGAGATTCTGGAATCATTAGGATTGTATTCGTGTGATGAGGAGGCGGATTTATGACAGACATTCAGGAAAAATTAAAGAACTATATCTCATCAGAGCTGGAATACTGGGATTTTTCCGGTGTCATCCGCATTGTAAAAGACAGCACCATACTCTATGAGACCAGTCGCGGATTCGCCAGCATTGAATTTGGCATTCAAAACACCATGGAAACGCGCTTTGAGGCCGCTTCTGTCAGCAAACAGTTTACTGCATTTGCAATCATGCTGCTCTACGACAAAGGACTGCTGTGTCTTGATGAAAAGGCAAACCAGTATCTGCCTGACTCGATGCAGATTCCTGCGGACATCACGGTGCATCAGCTTTTGTGCCATACATCAGGACTGCACAACAACTATAATTTTGAGGATGATTTCTATGTGGGCGCAGACAGAATGCCTTATGACAGAGAGCAGTTTTTCAGAGACTGGATTCTCAAAGACGCGGGGAATCTGTCAAAGAAAAAAACAAGAAACTCCTTCAACTATAACAATTCCAATTACAACCTGCTTGCGTGGATCATTGAAACAGTCTCCGGGCAGACTTACAGTGAATTTATAGAGGAACATATTTTTTCCAAGCTTGGCATGACACAGACGGCGGTTGACGATGGACAGCGTATCCTCCGCAATAAAGCCAATAATTATATGCATGATTACGGTGTGCTCGTCCGAGTCCCCTATACCAACAGCCTGTATAGTATCGGGGCGGGCGCACTGGTTACGAACTGTGACGATCTGCAAAAGTGGTATGAATGTCTGAGAACAAAGAACCTTTTATCAGAGCGCGCTTATCAGATCTTCCTGTCGGAAAACACGAACCACTATTGTTATGGTCTGGAATGGTATGCCCGAAACAGCTACCTCCACGGCGGTGATTTCCTTGGTGTGTCCGCCTACACCCATTACTTTTTTGACGAAAATCTGTGCATTCTCCTATTGTCAAATACCGAGTCCTTAGACCAGTACCGCCTGGGAACCGGCATCGCGGCAATCCTGCATAATGGTCAGGCGCCGCATTATTACAGACCAGAAGAACATCTGCTGGCACCGCAGGACCTCGCAAAATACACGGGAACCTATCTTCCCGGCAAGATACAGATCGAAGAAAAAAACGGGAAATTATATCTGGTTCGTGTCAATCAGAATATTCACATTGAATTATATTGTGTCGGCAAGGACAGCTTTATCCGGCGGTATGAGGAGCAGCAAACGCCGCACAGACTCATTCCAGATGGCGGAGGGCAGCCTTCTATATGGGGGTATAAACGGATCAGAGAGCCCCTTTAAAAATTTGCTCTGTCAACCGGACTGCGATTTCCTTGGCTGCGGTGCTGGTAACATTCTGATCGTCTGTTCTGCCCAGATACACACAGAAATATACCGTTTTATTTTCTGTATCATTCTCTGCAAATCCAGTAAACCATGCATCGACTGTAATGCCGTCCGCTTTGCCCATTCCTGTCTTCCCATAGATTTTGATGTCTGGATGATCGTACTCTGTCACCAGCATGACTTGTCTTAACTCCTCTCTTGTCCTTTCTGAATAGATGGAATCCATGCCAAAAATGCGTTCCATCACCTGTGTCTGTTCCTTGGGCGAAATCAATAAGGACGACTCTAACCAAAATCCAGTCAGTGCACGATTGTTTTGATTGGTATTCAGACGCCCTTCCCAGTCAGAGATATCACAGTTGCCATATTGCAGTCTGTTAAGCGCCTCCTGCATGCTCTCCTGTCCAACCGCATCAATGACTTCCCTGAAATACCAGACACAGGAGGTACGAAATGCATCCCGAAAGTCCAGATCGCGGTTCCACGCTTCATTCCAGAATACCTCACCGCTCCATGTGCGCATGGAATCTTCTGGTTTCAAAATACCATTTTCCAGCGCAATCAGAGACGAGATGATCTTAAATGTGGAGCATGGTGACCTTGGCGTGTCCGCAAGTTCTGCGTTATAGACTGTATACTGTCCTTTCTTTACATCATAAAAAACCGCCGCCCCGTTCAAGCCATCAAAATATGCGGAATAGTCCGCTTCTATGATTTCGGGCACAGTGTCCTGCGGCGCTGTATCCGGTAAACTTACTGTTGCCTCTTCTGATTTCATCGTATCCGAAACGCTCTGCGGCGCCCTGTTAAATTCTATTGCTTTTTCCTCCTCACTGCTGCTGGCGGCACACCCACTGCACATCAGCGCACAAATCACAATATAACATAATATCCTCATATCTTTCTCCTGCCTTTCCTGATTTTCGTCAATCTGTTCTTACATTATCTGCCTGCGCTGCCTTTCCTGTCAGGATTGCTTCCTGACTTTCCAGATCAAAATAGTAATTGAAAATACTGCGCCCGACTGCTGTCGCATTGGAAGAGCCATATCCGTTTGCGATTCGGACGGCGACTGCAATCTGGGGATGATCTGACGGCGCATAGCCGACAAACAATGCATGGTCCGGCCGGTTCTTTGCTTCCTGCGCCGTACCAGTCTTTCCCGCAACGCTGAGTTCCATATTTTTTAAGATGGAATTATTCTGTGCAAACTGCTGCATTCCAGTATGGACTGTATCCCACACGGACGCTGGCAGCTCCACCCTGCCCATTTGTACAGCTTTGTTCTCTGTGCACCTGCCATCTGCGCCCGCAATTCCTTTGATGAGAGAAAGGGAAAAAACATCTCCTCTGGAAGCGACTGCACTCACATACCTTGCCAGCTGAACCGTCGCATAGTTGTGCGTCCCCTGCCCGATCGCCGAGGGGATTCCATACTTGTCTGTCACATGCGGTTCTGACTCTGTAAGCTCTATGCCAGACTTTTTGTCCAGATAAAACATTGCTGCATACTTTTGCAGACTTGAAAGCGCCTTGTTGTCCACATAGTCCGCCCTGTTCCCTTCTCCCATACGATACGCAATCTCACACATGTAATCATTGCATGAAAATTGCAGTGCTGTCGGTGCATTGGCCACGGTTCCATGTCCCGAATGTTTCCAGCAGCGCAGCTGCTCTACCTTGTCAAAGACGCCGTCACAAAGTACAGATGAATCCGGTGTGATGACCCCCTCCTGCAAGCCTGCAATGACCGTGACGGGCTTTAATGTAGAACCGGGCGCTGTCAGCTGCTGTGTCGCCCTGTTGTACAGCGGAAGCGACCGGTCCTTTAACAACTGGCTGTAATATGCCGCATCCATCTGGTTTGCCAGACGATTGTTGTCATACCCCGGATAGGATACGAGCGCCAGCACTTTTCCAGTCTGCGGCGAGACGATGACCGCCGACGCAGAACAGGGGTCCAGCGCAAGCTGTGCCGGGGTAATTTCCAGATGCTGTATTTTCCTTTTGAGAAATGTGTAGGCATCCATACTGCCTGACATGAGTTTGTCATAATCTTCATCCGTATCAGGCAATATCTGCTGATCATACAAAAGCCTGCACACCTCTTTTCCTGTGACGCGCTCCTCAAAAATCAGCCATTTAAAGAGTATCCTGTCAAACGCCCTGTCCGCCGTAAGCTTCTCCTGAATGGATTCCACCAGAAGCGCATACATCTCATCGGTCGTAAAATACCCTTGTTTCGAATGAACCAGTTCCTGTTCAATCCAGCCTTTTTCAATCGCATGTGTCAAAAATGTCCTGACGCTGATCTCCTTATCCTCCTTCCATTTTCGATACCCGTCCTCTTTTAAAACCCCCATCTCACTCATGATATAAACAAGACATTCCTGCATTTGCGCTGAGAACTGCTCAAAACTGCCTGTCTCCTCTAAAAGCACTGTCTGCAATTCTTTCTGTACCTCCTCCCGCTTTGCATCCAGCGCTGCCGCCATGCTTTGCTCTAAATCCGTAGCCCCCGGCTGTCTGAAAGCTTCCAGCTGTATCACATAATTATCAACCAGCGCCGCATAAACCTCATAAATTGGAATGCGGATTTGAGAGGAATCCGAGATATGCGTCTTGTCAAAATACTTTGTATTGACTAAATTGCTGGTCAAAATGCCTGCAAGCTCCTGCTCCAAGAGACGATAGACCGCCGTTTGCAGATCTTTATCTATGGAAAGATACACATCCTTCCCGCTCACCATCTCCTGTAGTATCAGGTCCTCCCCAACTATTTTCCCCCGGTTGTTGACCGTAATCTGCCGCTCACCGTCAAACCCTTGAAGCTGGTTTTCGAGATACTGCTCTATCCCGGCTTTTCCTACAACGGAATCCGCTGTGTAATTTTTATCTGAATCTGCGTATTGTTCCAACTCTTCGGAAGAAATCTTTCCAGTGTATCCCAGAATGTGCGAGCATGCCTCGCCTCCTGTATAAACGCGTTTCCAGTCCTCACTGATCTCAATGCCCCTCAATGCAGAACTGTTTTCATAAATATAGGCGGCTGTCTGCTCTGACACATCCCTTGCAAGAACGACAGGTACATATTTCTTGTATTCATTTAATGAGAGCATATACCGGATTCCAACGACTGCCAGCGTCTCCTTGGCAGTATAGGTTTTCGGCAGATGATATTCCCCTCGTTCACGCTCAGTATACTCGCTGCTCCCCTCCCCGTAAAGTGCAAATCTGCTGTTGGATGAAAGATAGTCTACCAATGCATCCGCGCTCATTTCCCGCTGTCTGGCTGTCATGTCCTCCGGGTCTGCCTTGCCGAATACATCTGCTTTAAATCTGGTCAGGGCAGCGCCTGACACGGTATATTCATAATGGCCTTCCTCATTTACCGTGATTTTCAATTCATTGTTCAACGGTTCCCGGTTTTCTTCCAGTTTCTTCACCACACGGTAAATCATACTGTTCAATGACAGCTGGCGCTGGCGCTCTGAGGCATAAGTACCGTCATCCGTCATGGTAATCCTGTAAGACAGCTCATTGTATGCCAGAACCTCACCATTACAGTCATAGATCGTGCCCCTTGTATTCTTGTCCCGAATCGTTCTGGTGGTCTTTAATTCGTACTCTTGAACATATTTTTGTCCGTTTACGATCTGTAAATCCCACAAACGATAAAGTAACACTGTCAAAAGAGCTGCAAAGACCACTTGCAGCGTGCCAGTTCGAAGTGCTGCACTGGTTTTTTTGACTTGGTTTGGTTTTTCATTGTTTCTTATTCTGCGGAAAGTATTCTTGTGCGGATGGATTTTGGGACGAAATATCATCATTTTTTATCACTCCTTTTGTGGGATGTTGGATTCATTATAAATATAATATATTACATTTGTAAGATTTTAAGGTATCATGGTACTGTCATTGTCTCCAATATCAATTGCATAATTCACGATACACCCGATTTTCGAGTGATATTCTGTGTTTATCTAAAATGAGTATATAAAAGTTCTGAATTAAATATTACAATAGTAATATTTTAAAGTCAAGTATTTTTCCTGTTTTCCAGAGCGTGTTTGAAAAATGCTTTTTGCCAAATTTAATAAGGCTTTACACCATTTTCAGAATCTGTTATGATAAAAATATAGAAATAGGCGTAAAAAGAAATTGTAAACCGAAAGCAGGTGTCAGCTCACAATGACGAACAATACAAAGGACAGCAGACAAACATAGGAGGAATTAGAGCGCGTTTGAAAAATCATTTTTGCCCAGCTGGATGATAAGGTCCATAAAAGCCTGTCCAGAATAACAAATGTTTATATAAACCTGGCTATATACTTGACGATCAAAAGACTGACTGCCAGTATACTATTATGCACACAGCACTTGCATCCCCAGTTCAAAAAATCTAAATACAATAAGGTTTCTAACCACGAAAGGAAGTGAAAAATCTATACCATTAATGATATCTATGTTTTACCCGAGGGAGAGTGCGCCGAACTGATTCACGGTCAGATCTATTAAATGGAGAATAAAATGGAGCAAGGAAAAGCAATCCCCTGCTCCATTTCATTCCTTAGTTTGGTATGACAAGAACTTGTCCTACATGAAGTTGTCCTGGGTCTGGAAGTGTGTCTGCGTTTGCTTCATAGATGATTCTCCACCGCCAGCCTCTTCCGTATAGTTTCCGGGCGATTTTCCAGAGATTATCGCCGGGTTGGACTACATAAGTATTCATACCTGTACTATCTGCCGTAGCATTGTTCGTCTGAGGAAGCTGTGCCGGATTCCCTGCGGTTGGATTGGTAAATGCTGCATTTAAAGCATCCTGTAATGGATAAATACGTATCACTTGTCCCGCAAAAATCCGGTCAGGATTGCTGATCGTGTCCGCATTATCCTCATAAATTTTCTGCCAATAATTTCCATTACCATAAAATTTCGCTGCAATCTTCCAAAGTGTATCGCCAGGCTCTATTGTATAGCTGATCACTTCTGAATTTTCAGTAGGATTTACTATCGTATTTGCCGCATCTGTATTTGGAATCACAGTATTGGCATCTGGCTGAACTACATTGGTGACAGGAATAGGTGCGGGTGCAGAAGACGTACTGCTTGAAGTATTATCATGATGCTTCTCTCCTTCACCACTGCCCCCCTCATTGTTATCCTGATTATTGTTTTCTTTTTGGTCATCTTTGTCAGATCCACTCTTTATCTTGAAATTCTGCGCGGCACGCTTTAATTCTTTATTCTCATCGCCATCCACACGGAACTCAACTCCAAGTGTATGCGTACCCTTTCCAAGATCCTGATCCAAAGTTTCCGCCTTGATCGTAATTCTGGTACTTCCAGACTCAGCGTCATAATCTACGCCCTTGGTAAGCTTGTTACCATCAAGATATACATCGACAAATTCGGTGAATACACCTTCTGATACAAACAGACGGTCTTTTTTATTATTGCGGCTGATATTGGGGATTCGCTGAAGTACCGTATAGCCTATATCGGTCGCTGCGTTTACGTTTTTGTCGGTATTTTCTAAGACTTCGAGGGTTAAGGTCTTTTTGCTGGGTCTACCATTATTACTATTCCTCATAGTTACTTCAAACTTAAAAGAACCAGCTTCCTTAGGCACACCGTAAATTTCCCCATTTGGTTTCACCACCACACCGTCTGGCAATTTTCCATCTGAAATTGTATAAGTAACTTGATTCCAGCTATATTTATTATTATTTTGTATCATGAAACCATATGGTACATACTTAACCGCCTTGGGAATGTCTGTTGTTATGATACGCGGGTCACTCATGGTACCAGTCAGTTCAAACTCCATCAGTGTCTGAGAGCCTGACTTGATTCTTAAAGTTCCTGAGACATTTTCATTCTCCGAGACACCAGCCTTTTTCCTCAGACGAATTTTTGCCATATTGGGAAGTTCGCCATGCTCACGGTCTTCTGTTTTTTGCGTCGTAGTAAAACCTGATAGCTCAAATTTTCCTTTTAATGTCCAATACTCATCCATTTCCAAAGTGCTTGATGACAATTCTGCTGACAGTTCTTTCAAGGCACTTGTACCCATGTTGATCAATAAAATGTCATGAATATCACCATGGTAACTATCTATGAGTGCCTCACGCTTGGTATAAACAACGCCATCTTCTATTTTTGTTTTTGACTCTGGATCCGCAAGGCTATTTACATAGAGTGTTCCTGCCCCCTCAGTTGCTTTTACAATTTGAAGCCAATAGTTTCTTTGCCTTTCCTTGCTTTCTGATGAAGCTGTATAATGTACTGGTCCTTTGGAAAAGTCATGCGTGCTGACACCACTGACTTCAAGCCCTTTATCCGTATATAACTTTATTTTATAGCGTTGAAGTCTCTCCTCATCAAATGTAGGTGCCAAGTTAGTCAAATCCACATCAGGACCAACTACCATGGTAAGATAATTGTAATCTCCATAAGAATCTTCTTGATTATATACAGAATAAATATCTTCTTGTCTTAATCCACTAATCCCTATAAATCGTACTAAAGTCTCATCACTTAGACTAGGTTCTTCTGTTGTCTCTACAGACTCGAACGTCTTAAAAGTCCAAATGCGTTTTTCTTGATCTTCTGATCCATCCTCTCCTATAAAAATAGAAAACGTTATACCATCGCTATAATCTGCCTCGTAACCACCTGTATCAGGATCACTATTAAATAAGAAATCTTTTACTTCCTGTGCATTTGCAGATTTAGCTTCAGCAATAGAATTAAACTTGCCAATATAAACAGCTGTAATATCCTTATTACTTTCCTTACCATCTTTTTCATACTTTAATACAAGGTAGTATTTTCCGTTCAAAGCATATTGCTTCTTTATTGGCATATTCCAAGTCAGGTTTTCTATTAAAAAAGAATATCCTTCATTCCATCGAAGTACATTAGGACGTTCCTTCCCAGTTCCCTGATATAAACTATTATAAAT